>CAMOEP010000178.1 GCA_946612185.1 uncultured Ruminococcus sp. | reverse complement strand
ATATGCAAGTATATGCGCTGCAAAGCCGTCAGGCGGTCTTTGTGCGGTGTTGCCTGAAGGAGCAGACAATGAAAATAATTGCAATCGGAGCTGTTACAGCAGGAGGAAAAACAACAGTAGTAAACGCAATAAAAGCAAAACTTCCAAGAACTGCATCGCTTCACTTTGATGACTACTCATTCGACGGAGAACCCGATGATTTTACCAAATGGGTATCGAAAGGTGCAGAGTTCTATAATGTGTGGGACTTATCACCATTAAAAGCAGATGTTGAAAGGATCATTGGCAGTGGAGAGTGTGATTATCTGCTGTTGGATTATCCGTTTGCATATCAGAATACAATGATGAAAGATTATCTGAACTGCTGTATATTTATTGATACGCCGTTAGATATCGCACTTGCCCGACGAGTGCTTAGAGATATGAAAGCGGCTTCTGCTGATGATATTCGTAATGAAATGAATACCTACCTGAATTCCGCAAGGATTTGTTATCTTCAAATGCTGACGGATATTTTACCGACTTCCGATCATGTGATCGACGGTTCAAAAGAACTTGAAACGATCGTCAATGAAGCTATCGAAATAATTTTATCTACACCCGAATAAAAAATGCCCCAAAGCACGATAAATGCTTCGGGGTAATTTTTCATAAAGGGGGGTGGGGGGAAACGTTCGTGTGAATATCTCCCCCCGATGAAAATGGTGGATTGCGTCATTCAGCGGCTCAGCGGTCGAGGTCGTTATAGATTATCTGTCCTGCTGCTGCGCCTGTATTGGTGGTTATCATATCCTTCAGGATAGTGATTATGGAGGTATTGACCTTGCCGGTCTTCTTAACGTAGCCTGCTCTGAAACGGAACGTTGCCTTGCCCACAGGAGTGGTCTGGCGCTCGGTCAGTCGGCTCATAGCCTCTGCCATATTGTCAGAAACGTTCTGCTCCTTATTATCAGGCGAGCCGCCGTTAAGTACTACCACGAATTCGTCTGAACCTGTACGGTATATGGTCGATGTTTTGAAAACCTGTTTAAGAGTTTCAACAGTCTTTACAAGCAGCCAGTCGCCGGTGTCGTTGCCGTACTTCGAGTTTACTGCGCTGAAATCTGAAATGTTGAATATTGCATAATACCAAGGATTTGCGTCATTTGCGGCGTGGTTATCCATCTCCATTGAGAATGAGATACGATTGTTTACGTCGGTAAGAACGTCCTTGAACATTGCGGTGTACAGTGACTCCTTGGTCTTGTTGTTCTTGACGATAGTTGAAGCAAGCTTCTGGTCAGCCTTCTGCTGTCTCTTTGCGATACGGCTGAAGATTATAGCCATTGCAATAATTATGACAGCGAATACTGCCATGAATCCACGGAGGTTATTGGTCAGGGAGTAAACCTGGCTCTTAGGTGCGTCCAGGAAAAGCAGCCAGCCGTACTCAGGGATATAACGGTATGTGGACACGATATTCTTGCCGTCTGCGTTCTTGTAAACGAGTGTACCCTCTGCAACATCATTTGAGCCTTTGAACTGCTCACAGAGTTTGGTAAGGCGCTTTGTGGTAGCTGTTGCGCCGATGAGTGACTTATCGTTTGCGAAGATGTACTTGCTGTCGCTTACGTTCATCATTGTGTAGGAGGAGTCCTCAACGCCCTTGATCTCCAGTGAATCCAGCACATTTACAAGCTGGTCTGTATAGATACCAAGTCCAACCAGACCGACAGGTGAACCTCCCTTGCCGTATACCGCCTTGTACATGGATATGATCTGCTGACCGGAAGCAGGTGAGATGATGAATCCGGTATCATAAACGCCGTTTCCGGCAGCTAACATAGCGTCCTGAAGCTGTTTGAGTGAAGCTTCCTCTTTACGGGTAGTCATACCAACAACGTCCCTGGAAGTGTGAGTAAGAACGTGGGTATTCCATTCACTTGCGTATATACCTTCAAGGTTCTCGATGTCAGCGGAGTAGTCCTCGGTGTAAGCCTGTGCCTTGGATACTGCTGACTCGTTTGTGGGAGAAGCCAGAAGGTCGGTTATCTGACCTGCCTTACTATAATAGGTAAGGGTCTTTTCGGCGCTCCTCACATAGTTCATGATAATGTCCGCACGCTCGTTGGTTATGGTCATCATGTGGTTGATAGAGTTCTTTCTTGTGGAAGCGCCTACGGTCTTGGTCATGGCAAGAGAAAGCGCAACAATGAGTACAAGCTGTATGATAAGAAGCGTATTCAGCGACAAGCCGCCCTTCTTAACTTCTTTTTCCTTATCCTTGGTCTTTTTTACATCATTTTCCTTAATATCGGTAGTCTCTTTCATAGTTTCCCATTCCTTTCATTACTTCCTGAAAAAGCCGAACAGACCTTTCCGGGGTTTCTTTTCATCCTCATCTTCTTCGTCATCATCTTCCAGGTCACCAATAAGACTGTTGACTTTGCTTTTGAGAATATCGCTTGTGGCGTTTTCGGTATTAGCCATGCGATATTCATTGTTCTGCGAAAACTGCGGTGCGCCTGCGAATACTCCGGTATCACCGGGCATTCCCCCCTGAGGCTGTGCAAAGATCATAGTCTCGCTGAGTCTTACTATCCTGTCCTGCAATATTACGCAGCAGCCGGCGTTTTCCGGGTGCAGCGAAAGTATGTAGCCGATACAGTTGTTACATGGCAGCATCGGCAGACCGTTCTGCGCACTCAGGAGAAGTATTCCGTCGATAATCACCTCTCCTGCCCCCTGCATATTCCTGATAGCGTCTATCTCGGCGTGCAGGTTCATACGGCTTATGCCTGTGTAAACTCTGCCTGAACGTGACTGTATAGCACAGACCGTGTCGCCCGGCAGGAGTCCCCCCTGTTCAAGCAGCCGCAATGCTGCCGAATTAAGCAGATCCGTATTCATATTATCACCTCTTGTCCTTTAGGCAACACAGCACAAAGAGCGCCTGACGGCTTTGCATCGGTGTTGCCTTTATACTACAGGCTAATGATCTGATACTCCGATTCCGTATTGTTATTTTTATGTCACAGAATACATATAGTATACAAGCAGCCATTTTCCTGACTGGCTACTATTATACATCTACAATATGTATTACGCAACCTAAAAAATGAAGAAAAGGTGGAGTTTTTAAATAAGTTTCTTTGTTAACCTGATAATGTAATTATATCACTGTAATTATATAAAATCAATAATACTTTTTGTCTTAATTATGAACTTTTATTATTTTCGTACATTTATTAACTTTGTGTACCTCAGATAGGTGATTTTGGCGCTGTCAACTTGATTTCAAAGGTCAAGTATGATATAATTTTAAAAAAGGAGAGATACTATGGCTGAAATTGTTAAAATTACTAATCTTAATATTCCCGGTCTTGACCCCTACCGCAACACTTCAGAACTGGAACTTTTGAAGTCCGACCCGCCGCTTCTGGTAGCGGAAAGCCCCAAAGTCGTGCGGACGGCGCTGGACGCTGGACTGAAACCGGTTTCTCTGCTGGCGGAGAATAAGTACATCACCGGTCAGGCGAGCGATATCGTCGAGCGTGTGGGCGACGTGCCGGTTTATGCCGGAAATTCCGACGTTCTCACCGAACTTACCGGCTTCAAGCTCACTCAGGGACTTCTGTGCGCCTTCGCCCGACCGGTTATCCCTGAACCGGAGGAAGTTCTCAAAACTGCACGCAGAATAGCCGTTTTGGAGGACGTTATGAACCAGACCAACATCGGCGCTATCTTCCGCAGCGCTGCCGCACTGAACTTCGACGCTGTCCTCCTCACTCAGCGATGCAGCGACCCGTACTTTCGCCGCACCGTCCGGGTCAGCATGGGTACGGTTTTCCAGATCCCCTGGGCGTACCTGCCGGCGGAGAACTATATCACCTATTTGCAGAACCTCGGCTTCGTCTGTGCGGCTATGGCGCTCCGGGACGATACCCTCAACATCGACGACAAACGGCTATGTAATGCGGAAAAACTCGCTGTCGTCCTGGGTACTGAGGGTACAGGACTGAAAGACCTGACCATTAGCCAGTGCGACTACACCGTAAAAATCCCAATGGGTCATGGGGTGGATTCCCTCAACGTGGCTGCCGCAAGCGCTGTGGCGTTCTGGGCGCTGGGAATTCGTTAAATAAGAAATATTATTCAAAGTTTCCTGATACCTATTGACTAAATTACCACCTTTCTGGTATAATTATTATGTGAAGTTTTAAATATATGAAAGGAGGATAGTTCAAATCAGTCCATTCGGACATATATTATAGGCGATAAATCAAAGGAGGTTAATTATGATTTTATCCAGACACAAACTGCCGGTGCGCTTATTAGGCTTCATCACCGTACTGGCTATGGTTCTGGCACTCCTCCCGGCTGTTCCGCAGAAAACCGCTTCCGCTATCTCTACGGACTACCCGGCAGTGCTTATGAACATCGCAAAAAAAGATAACACTATGGTGCTGACTGAAAACGGCACTACCGACGGTTCTACCCTGTCCGTCAAAGCCCTCGGCAACGATCTGTCACCCTCTTGGCGATTCGACCGTGTGGGCAGCGACTCAAAGGGTACTTTCTTCAAGATCATCAACGCCCAGTCAGGCAGACTTCTCACCCCTGACGGCTACAGTGCCACTTCCGGTACAAGCGTTATCATGTACGGCAGCGAGTCCCACAAGACCCAGCACTGGTACGTTGTCCCCGTCAAGAATGACAGACTCGGCAACGGTCTGTACTACAAAATAGTTAACTATGAGGACACCTCTCTCGCCCTCACTCAGAGTACTAACGGCATCACCCTCCAGCCTTATTCCGGCGGCGACACTCAGCTCTGGCTGCTCAATGCCGACGGTCTTCAGGGCTTCGCCGGCTACTGTAAGGACGACAATACCGGCAGCATCAAGGCTGGCGATATCGGCGGTCTTTTCGGTGAAGTAGTCGAGGCTTCAACTTTCGACCAGCTTAAAAAGTACGCTACCGCTTCTGAGCCTTACACTATCGTTGTTACCAATAATATCAGCTACACCGGCAGCTACAAGACCGATTCCCAGAACCACTACTACTGCCCCGACGGTCGCATCTACGTCACAAGCAACAAGACTATCGTCGGCAGCTACAGCAAACATACCCTCTATAATGTTCAGCTTTGCACTCAGAGAAATTCCGGTTCAGGCAACAATATTATCATCAAGAACTTCGATCTCCAGCACGACAAGGACTCCAACGGCAACGATAATATCATCGTTTATTTCAGCGCCGGTCAGAACCTCTGGGTAGACCACTGTACCTTCACCGGTCACGATGACTACAACAAGGCTTCCAACGGTCAGCCCGACTATGACAAGTTCCTCGCTTGCTGCTATGACGCTGACTACTGCACAGTTTCCGATTCCTCTTTCGGTCTGCATGAGTACGGTCTTATCCTGGGTTATCC
>CAMOEP010000177.1 GCA_946612185.1 uncultured Ruminococcus sp. | reverse complement strand
GGCGCATGGCTTTCTACGGAAACCGGCAGTTTTCCTGTATGGCGGAAAATGTTTCCCAAAAAGTAAATACGGTTGCCCTGAAAAATCTCCGCATATACCTTGCATTTTTTATGGATATATGTTATAATAAAATGAGTATTGTCAGCGAGGTGATATATATGAAAAACTATCTGGGTCAGATAATTTTTAACCTTGTAACCGCCAGTCTGGGCGCTGCGGCTCTCAGCGGCAATTTTATCGACCTGGGCGACGGTTCATTCGGAAAAATCGTCATGATCCTTCTGGTAATGGGTATCCTCACTTCCGGAAACTACATTTTCGTAAAGAACTCCGCCACCGGTAAGGGTATCTTCAAACCGTCCTACGTTCTCACCGATAAGACCTTTGAAAACCTTATCGAGCCTAAGGACTACATCGACGTTATGAAAGACCTGAAGGATTACCCGCTTTGCCGCAATGAAGCTCAAATCATCATTGACCAGTGGCAGGCTTTCCAGAAAAAGTCCGAAACACTCTCCACTATCAGCTACAGCGGCGGCGTTTACGATGTTGTTAACCAGGACGTTCAGGACGTTATGCTTAAAAATATGGTTCTCTTTATGAAGCGTGCGGCTATTCTCCAGTCCGCTTCCAGACAGGACGAGATAAACGTCCACAAGGCTTATCTCAGAACTCTTATCGACAGAAACAATAAGATACTGGGAGACTACACAAACCTGCTTATCGAGGCTTCACAGCTTACCGGCACTGACTCCGCCAACGCTGAGGTCGAGTCATTGCAGGTGCTTATCGACTCGATTAAAAACTACAGGGCTAAAATTGAAAGAGGTGACGATAATGAAAACTAAAACACCAATCCTTATTGCTATTATCGGAGTTATCGCTACAGTTGTTCTTATCTGCGCAGCGCTTGGCTCTAATATGAAGAATCCCGGCGGAAGTTCCGGAGGGATCACAGAGTTTTCTTCCTCGGAAGATGCCGAGAAAACTATGGAGAAGTCGCTTAAAAACATTAAGGTCAGAAATGCTGACCCTGTCAAGAGTACTGTTGACTACTCCGACAACCTGGTAGCTAATCTGCCGAATATCGAGACTAAATACCCACTTACCGTTATCGGCAGCGGCGATGTGGATATCGAGATATTCTCCACTTCCGAAAAAGCCGGCAAGAACCAGAACGGCTGGCTCAATGAGATCGCTGAGACTTTCAACAATAATAAAGTACGTCTGGAAAACGGCAAGGTGGCTTCTGTCAGCGTAAGAAGTATCCCCTCCGGCGCTTCCTCCGACTATATCTCAAATAACGTTTATGTGCCTCAGGCTTATACCCCTTCAAACGAACTTTTCGGCACTCTGGCTATGGAAAACGGCGCTAAGCTTGAACTGCGTGTGCCTGAACTGGTGAAGAATACTGCCGGTATCGCTATCAATAAGAACACTAAGTCCGCTATCGACTCAAAGTACGGCGATACTAATATCAAAACTATCATCGACGCTGTTATCGACGGCGAGATGCAGCTTGGATATACTTACCCCTACACATCTGCTACCGGTCTGAACTTCCTCGTTAATGCCCTCCAGTACTTCGACAGCAGCGATATGCTTTCAACCGCTGCTATCGAGAAGTTCCAGCAGCTTCAGAAGGGTATCCCCTTTGTATGCTACACCACCGACCAGATGGTAAACGCTATGCAGAGCGGCACTCTCCAGGCTGGCTGCGTTGAGTATCAGGCTTATATCAATAACGTTACACTGAAAAGCTCCTATGAGTTCATTCCCTTCGGCTATCAGCACGGCAACCCTCTCTACAGCGTGGGTGACCTTTCCGCTGATGAGAACGAGGCTCTCGACCTCTTTGTTGAGTTCGCTATGAACAGCGATAATCAGGCTCATGCAAAGGAGTACGGCTTCAATCAGGATTTGAGTTTCGCTTACAACGATAAGAGTGTGTCCGGCGCTGAACTTATCAACGCTCAGCAGCTCTGGAAGCAGGAAAAAGACTCCGGTACTCCCACTATCGCCCTCTTTATCGCTGACGTTTCCGGCAGTATGAACGGCGACCCTATCGCAAGACTCAAGTCCTCACTGCTGGAAGCTTCCAAGAAGATCAACAGCAATAACTACATCGGTCTTATCTCATACAGCGACGACGTTACTATCAACCTGCCTATTGCTCAGTTCGACCTGGAACAGCGCTCCTACTTCGCCGGTGCTGTTGAAAGCCTTGCTCCCGGCGGAAACACCGCTACCTATGACGCTCTCCTGGTTGGTATCGACACTATCAACAAGATGAAGGAAACTATCCCCAACGCTAAGACTATGATATTCGTCCTCAGCGACGGTCAGTGCAATAAGGGTATCGACTACAATACCTCTGCCGGTATCGTTAACCACTACGGTATCCCGATATATACTATCGGCTACAATGAGAATATCGACTCCCTCAAAGACCTGTCCAGCATCAATGAGGCTGTCTACATCAACGCCGACACTGATGACGTTGTTTATGAGCTTTCCGCTCTGTTCAATGCTCAGATGTAATTAGTTTTTCTGTCAACTCCCGCAGGGGCGCTGCCCCTGCACCCCGGCAGGGCGCTGCCCTGCACCTGCACGCTTTTTAGAAAAGCGTGAGAAAATAAATATGTTATGCATCGAAGACTCCCCGGAAGAATTTCTTCACGGGGAGTTTTTCTGTCTGCTGAAAATACATGGCAATTTTTCCGTATTTGTAACATTACTGTAAGATTAGCGTGGTAGGATATAGTAAAAGGAAAGGAGGTCACTTTATGGACAACATTATTTTAAGAGCAAAGGATATGGTGAAGAAGTACGGCGAGGGCGAGAGCGCTGTTATGGCGCTGGACGGCGTTTCTCTGGAAGTGCAGAGAGGCGAGTTCGTGGCTGTTACCGGCGAGAGCGGAAGCGGTAAAACTACCCTGCTGAACGTTCTTGGAAGCCTCGACACACTCACCTCCGGCAGCATCATGTTCGGTGACAGGGAACTTACCAAGATGAACGACAGCGAACTCTCCGCTTACCGCCGCCGTTCTATCGGGTTCATTTTCCAGAACTACAACCTCGTCCCTGTGCTGAACTGTGAGGAAAATATCGTACTCCCCCTTAATCTGGACAACACCGAGCCGGACAGGAAGTACCTTGACGAACTGCTGGAACTTACCGGGCTTTCCAAGCGCCGCACTTTCTTCCCCCACGAACTTTCAGGCGGTCAGCAGCAGAGGGCAGCGTTCGCAAGAGCGCTTATCCACAAGCCGGAAATTATCCTCGCTGACGAGCCTACCGGAAACCTGGACTCCAAAAACAGCCGGGAACTTATCTCTATACTGAAAAGCTCGGCGCAGAAGTACGACCAGACTCTCATCCTCATTACCCACGACCATTCTATTGCTGCTCAGGCTGACCGTATCCTCATTATGAAGGACGGCAAGCTTTCGGAAAGCGAGGGGACGCTGTAATGAAACATCTTGTATCACTTGCTATGAAGTACGTCCGGCGGCAGAAACTCCGCACATTGCTGACGTTTCTGTGCGTTACGCTGGCGGTGTTCATGCTGAACGCCTATGCGCTTTTCTGCACAAGTATGGTGCGGACTATGCGCAATCAGGTGGTTCTTGACTGGGGCGACTGGGAGATAGACCTGTATGATCCGCTTGAGCAGGCTGCTAAAAATAACCCGGAACTTGACAGTACGGACGATGCGGCACTTATCGCAAAAAATCACCCGGCGGTGGACAAACTGGACTACGTTAGCGACACGTTCTACCGCATACACAGCAACCGGGACGAAAATGGCTATGTTGCGCTGTTTGAGGTAAGTCTCGATAACGGAGAAAGCACTCTGACCGAGTACGCCTGCCAGCAGCGGCAGTCCTTCGACAGCATCAACCCGGCAATTTATAGCTTTAACAGCAGCAGTACCCTTGACCCGGAAGTTACCAGAAACAACGCTATCGTTCCCCAGTGGTTTCACAAAGCAGGCTACAATAAGGGCGATACCGTTACCGTTACTATCTCCCCTTTCCGGGCTAAGATAGACATGGACTGCGATGTGGTAAAAACGGCTTACCAGATGGTCGAGAACAATAACGCCGACCCGGACAACCGGTTTATCCGCTTCAGCGACGAGGAAGCCACCGATGAACAGCGTCAGGCGCAGCTTCAGAGAAGTAACCAGTCTGCATATATGCCCCAGCTTCTCCACTATATCGCTGAAAACCTGGACATCAAGGACGTTACTTTCACCGACCGTGAGGACGCTTCACCTCTGACTGTAACTCTCACTATCGCCGGATTCAGCGACTACACCGGCTACGTCATGCCCGACTTTATCATCTCCACCGAAATTGATTCAGACATCGACCTTTCCCCGCTGGCGGACGTGCCGTTTCTGGATAGTTCCGACACTCACGGTTCAGCGCTGGCTGTCATGAACCAGAAACTCGACTTTGACGACTGCCTCTGTGCCCTCTTTGAGGACTTGGGGCAGGACGGCGAGGGCTTCTATCAGTACCTTATCGACAGCAATATGCTTAATTTGAACGAACCGCTTCTGGCAGCGAATCTGCGCAGTTTTTCGGCAATCGTCAAAATGCTTCCGGTAGTTATAGTGTTTCTGATCCTGATGCTGATAATCTGGTTCTTTGCAAGATTCATCATTGACAACGCTTTCGAGATATCCGTTTCCGAGCGCAGCAGTCAGTTTGCGCTGCTGAGGATAATGGGCGCTTCAAAGGGTCAGCTTCTCATGCTTGTGTTCACTGAGGGCGTATTCTACAGCATTACCGCTGTTCCGCTGGGAGTCCTGCTGTCGTACCTGACGGCTAAGTTCTCCTTCGAGTCGCTTCACAGCACAGGTATCGCTATCAGCGAATTCTACCCTGCCCCTGCCGCAATCATACTTGCGGTCATACTGTCACTGGCAGCTATTTTCATATCCACCTACACCTCAGCTATGTGGGCAGCAAGAAAAATGTCCCTGACGGAAGCTATGAACTTAGGCAAACCCCAAAAGCGCCGCAAAAAGTCCCGCAGACGCAAGTCTCAGCTTGACCTCGGCTCAAAGCGGTTCACTTTCCGGTACACCATAAAAAACATCTTCCGCACAAAAAGCCGCTTCATTGTGTCAACTATCGCACTTTCCCTGGGCGTTGCCATGTTCACTCTCTGCCTGGAACTTGGCATCTTATTCTCCGGCAACGTTCAGCTTATCATCGAAAACGCCAGCACCTACGACTACGCTTTCCATTGCGACACCGTTTCGCAGTATGAGGAAGTTTCCCGGATAATCGGCGGAAACGACAGCTTCCGTGATACTTCCGTTATGTATAACGGCGGTGTAACTTTCTTCAACCACACAAAGGACTGGGACGTTCTCACCGCCATAAAGCCCCAGCTTACCGACCATAACA
>CAMOEP010000176.1 GCA_946612185.1 uncultured Ruminococcus sp. | reverse complement strand
TAGGCTTTTCAACGCCCTTGCTTGCGATCCATACATCGTACTTGTCGAATATGGAAGCATCAAGGCAATGGTTGAGATAGTACTCAAAACTGTAGATGCCGATGTAGTAGCCCTTCTCCTCGAAGTATGAGCAGAAAGTGCTGATAAGAGCGTCGTACTCGCTGCTTGAAAGACCGGCATTAGTTATTTTCGGGTCAGTAAGGTCGAGGTATATGGGGTACTCGAACTTGTAGCCCTGGATAGTTGATTCAAAGAACTTCGCCTCTTTGAGCATATCCTCGGTGGTAATGGCTCTTGAATGCCAGTAAGCACCGCAGTTTATGCCGTTTGCCTGAGCGTGGATCATATTCTCGTGGAAGTGAGTATCCACATTGAGAGTATCACCGCCCTCACCGGCACAGACGATAGCGAAGTCAACCTGATCGGCTGCGACTGTAGTCCAGTCGATGCTGCCGAAAACTGAGGAAACGTTCACGCCCTTGTGGTAGGGAGCGGTAGTAGCCGCAGTAGTTGTGGTAGTGGTTGCAGTAGTGGTGGTTGTCGCTGTAACAGGAGCGGCAGCCTGTAAAGTAACGCCCTTGTAGGTATCAGGTGAGATGATAAAGGGGTAGTTCGTATATGAGTAGTTCATATCTACATTTGAGGGTATACCGGCCACATAGCCCTTATCGGTATACTGCCACATACCGTACTTTCCGGAGTAGCTGTAGGGTGATGAAGCGTACTGTGCGACCCAGACAGCGTACTTATCAAGTACATTGCGGTAGATAGAAGCCTCTAAGAACCAGGCGTAGCTGTAAACGCCGACGAAGTAGCCTTTACTTTCGAGAGTTGAACAGAAAGCGTCAACGATAGCCGAAATAGTAGCGGCTGAGTAGTTATTGTACTTAGGTTCTTCGATATCGAAGTAAACAGGGTAAGTAAGGTCATAGTCCTTGATTACCTGATAGCAAGTCTCAGCTTCAAGTCTTGCGTCCTCGACGGTATCAGCGTAGGAGTACCAGTAAACGCCAACGTCAAGACCGGCAGCCTGAGCGCCTTCAATATTCTTGCGGAACATCGGGTCTTCCTGGAAAGTATACTTACCGTAACCTGCCTGGATTATAGCGAAATCAATACCATTGGCGGCAACTGTATTCCAGTTGATAGTACTCTGCCACCTGGAAACGTCAACACCCTTTCTCACCAGATTAAGCGGTGCTTGAAGAGCCGTTGTGGTCGTGGTGGTGGTAGTAGTTGTTGTTGTCGTAGTGGTAGTAGTTGTTGTGGTGGTAGTAGTTGTAGTAGTTGTAGTAGTTGTAGTAGTGGGAAGCGTGGTCGTGGTCGTTGTGGTAGTCTCAGCGCTGCAATACGCATTGTAGATGTCGAACACTTTGAATGGTGATTCATCGGTTTCCTGAGAAACCCCTTTACTTTCCGCTAAAGATATGGTATCATAATAATCGGTTGCTGAAATAGAGTCTTCTGCGGCATAAGAGAAAGTCGCAGCAGCCTGAGCGCAGCCAATGATACCAGCGATCACAGCGGAGAGTATGCGTTTGGATATGCCCATGACACATGATTCTCCTTTACACAAAATTTTTACACGGTTTCTGATATCCCGATCACGATGCAGTCAGGTGTTCCGACGCACCTTCCGGCATAAATCCCAGTGATCTGGTACTATGGACATTATAACACATTTGTAACCGGATTGCAACCCCTGAGACAAAGAATTTCACGTTTTAGCAATAATTTGTTCAAATTTAACTAACCAGAGGGGTGATTTATGTACAATTTATGAATGAGAGGATCTGTAAATGAAGGAGTTCACTATAAAAGACAACGACAGCGGACAGCGAGTTGACAAATTTCTTCAAAAAGCCATGCCAGACCTGCCGAAAAGCATGATGTACCGGCTTATCCGCAAGAAGGATATTAAGGTAAACGGCAAGCGATGCGAGATATCCACACGCCTTGACACCGGGGACGTGGTGAGGGTGTACGTCAAGGAGGAAGTTGCGGCGCAGAAACAGCATGATATGAGTTTCCTGAAGGCGGAGGATATGCCGGAGATAGTCTACGAGGACGAGAACTTTCTCATCGCCTTCAAGCCGGAGGGACTTGACTCCCACTCCAACGGCACAAGTCACGGCGATACCCTTATCGACCGGATAAAGCTGTACCTTTATAATAAGGGGGAGTACGTTCCGGAGGAGGAAAGTTCCTTTGCGCCTGCGCTTTGCAGCCGTCTTGACAGGAATACCACCGGACTGGTGACTGCGGCAAAAAATGCGTCGGCGCTGCGGCTTATGAATGCTGCTATCGCTGAGGGGAACGTGAGAAAGGTGTACCACTGTATAACCGTCACACCACCGCCAAAGTCCGAGGACATCATCACCGCCTACCACCGCAAGGACGATGCACGGAATATTGTGGAGATATCCGACGTTCCGGCGGAAGGATTCCGTGAGATACGCACCGGCTACCGGGTGATAAGTCAGCGGCGGGATATGTGCCTTGTGGAGGTGACGCTGTTCACCGGGCGCACTCATCAGATAAGAGCCCACCTCGCCCACGTCGGCGCACCGCTTCTTGGTGACGGAAAATACGGCGATATCTCCCGGAATAAGCGCATGGGCGTTTTCCGTCAGGCGCTTTGTGCATGGTCATTGGAGTTTGACTTTGAGGAGAGTTCACCTCTTGCGTACCTCAATAAGCTGCACCCCAATTCACCTGTGCCGGATTTTGAGCGAAAGTATTTCGGGGAAAGATGAGCAATTTTTGAGTAGACAACGGTTGATATGTGTGCTATCATTATTTCAGAATCATATGTAAAGGCAACACCGTACAGAGATGTGCTGCAAAGCTGTCAGGCGGTCTTTGTGCGATGTTGCCAAAAAGGTTTCCAAAAGCAAAAGCGCCCGACGCAGAGTCAGGCGCTTTGTTTTTCCGATGCAGGCTGACACCCCAAATAATGCCAGTCTCTCAAATTCTCTAAATTTCATCCTTTAGCCTGCCCAGATGCAGGCGTACAAGCTGCCGATCGCAGCGTAAAAATTTGCATCTTCAAAATCACTTTTGCTTTATATGTTTTCTTTTCCGCTCGGTAATGTGGCTGTATTTCTATATTATCAGCCGTTTTTTCACCGCATAGAAGCCCTTGCATTGACTGTATACCGCATTGTACCAGGCGGCAGTTGGTAGGAATGGGCTGGGTGAAGTCCGTTCGTGGCTTTATGTGCCGGCGAAAAGCCATGACGGAGGGATATATGTTTATAGTCCTGTGAATGTGCGCTCGTGGCGGCAGCGAAAGTAGTTGAGAGGTAATATTCGGATCATGCACCCCCATGCAAAATACGGATACCGCTGTCAGCTTTCCGGTGAGTGCATCACCGGTGGAGCGTCACGCTGGAAACCAGATACTCATCAGGTCAGCACCACACAAAGTGCCTTACGGCTTGGCGGTACTGTTGCACCACTTGCTTTGTGCGGTGCTGACCTGACGACCTAAAAGTATATCTGTTTTTCTTTAATTACATTATACCACGGAATTTGACAAATGTCTTTTACCATACTGGTAATAACAGCAAATTCAGCAAAGTGTACAATTTTAAACAAAATCTTTGACACTATGATGGATATGCACAATTCAGGCAACTGTAGCTTGTACATTTAAAACAAAAGACAGATGCTCGCCGGAGCATCTGTCAAAAATTTCTTACTTTTTCTTTTTCTTCTTTGGCTTGTCAACCTTTGGCACGGCGTACATGGGTTTCAGGGGCTTTGAGCGGCTCTTGAAAACGATGTAGCTGTAGATGCAGACCACGATATATATTGCGCAGAGTATCACTGAAATGATTATCGCATTCCTGAACCAGTTTGACTGCACGAACATTTTAGCGGCATAGAAGTTGTACTTTGTAACCGACCTTTCAACGTCGGATACTGCCACCAGGTCAACTGTACCGAGTTCCTCGCCGGAGTATTCCAAAGTTACCTGACCGAGGACTTCGCCCTTTTTGACGGGGGCTTGCAGTGAAGTTTTGTACCAGGTGATATTGTCCTTGCTGATGAGGGAGATATCAGTCTCGTCATACCAGAGCAGGGAGATCTCCTTCTGGGGACGGACGAGAACGTAGTCATTGCCCTCTGCCAGACTTACCGGTATTTCGCCAAGTTCGGCGGTATCCGGGAGGACTACCTTGTAGGAGAAGTGGGTGAATGCCCAGTTAAAGAGGTCAGCAGCGTCCTCCAGATGGTAGAAGGTATTGTTGCCGTCGGAGTCAGTGAGGGGCGATTTCATGGCAACTATCAGGTAGTTGCTGCCGTCCTTGCTGGCAGTTGCGACAATGCTTCTTCCGGCAGCTTCCAGGTTGCCGGTCTTGATACCGCTTGCGCCGGGGTAGTAGTACGGGTTATCCGGGTCAGCGTCCATCATGGTATTCGAGTGAGTCCATACCCATTCGCTGTGGACTTCATGGCGTTCCGGGTTAGGGACTGTTGGGGTATACTCGAAAGTAGAGGCTATCTTGCTGAAATTGGGAACTTTCAGCGCATACATTGTCAGGTCAGCCATATCTCTTGCGGTGGTGTACTGGTCTGTGTCGTACATACCGGTGGGATTTGTGAAATGGGTATCATCAAGACCGAGTTCGACAGCTTTGTCGTTCATCATAGCAACGAAGTCCTGTACACTTCCGCCGCCGATATAGCTTGCGAGTGTCTGTGAAGCCTCGATAGATGAGGTGAGCATCATAGCATAGAGCAGGTCGGTGACAGTGAGGACATCGCCGTTTTTGATATCGGTGAAGCGCAGGTCGTCGGGGTACTCAGTTTCATAGAGGTCGGAATACCGGGATTCGTCCATAGTTATCTCCGCATTAAGGTTATTGCAGTTTTCCAGGACTACAACAGCGGTCATGATATTGACCAATGGACCGGGCATCTGTTTAGTGTCGGCGTTTTTTTCGTGGATAACCGAGTCGGTATCCAGGCTTATGACCATAGCAGATTCGCTGTGTATCTTGGTTTTCATTGTAAAATTCACCGCACCTGCGCTGAAAACTGACACAAATGGGAGGGTCAGAACAGTGGCAGAGAGGGCAGCAAGTAATTTTTTCATATTATCTCCTTGTTAATGTATTTGCCGAAAGTGCATATATCCAGATTTCTTATAATTATAACACAACATTCAAAAAAAAGCAAGTATCTAAGCTAAAATATCCACGGCAGCATGATACATTTTCCGCCATACAGGAAAGCTGTCGGATGTCGTAGAAATGTGGACGGCAAGGAGACTGCCGGGAAAGAAGGAGACAAAAATTTTCGACCTATGGATTTTAGGAAAACAATGCCGGTAAAAATCGGCAAAAGAGGGGAAAAAAGGGGTTCAGGAAGTGGGAGTCCAGAGGGGGAAACCTAAGGGGAAAAAGGGGGAGGAAATGCCGATTTTT
>CAMOEP010000175.1 GCA_946612185.1 uncultured Ruminococcus sp. | reverse complement strand
TGACCTGCACTTCAAAGTGGAGGGGAGCGCCGGCAGACCAGCCTGTAGAGCCGACATAACCGATGACCTGACCCTGTTCAACATAGTCGCCGGGGTTTACGCAAGTGGAAGCCATGTGACCGTAAAGGGTGGAGTAAGTGCCGTCATGTGAGATAACGACGTAGTTTCCGTAACCACCGCCGCAGCCGCAGCTTGATGACTTAGCGTAGTTATGTGTGCAGGTATTGTTTGTTCTGATAACTGTACCAGCCTGAGAAGCGACGACAGCAGCACCGGAGATACCGGCATCACCAATGTCTATACCTTTATGAGTAGTACCCCAGCGGTAGCCGTAGCCGCTTGAAATGTAGCAGAAACCAGGTACTGGCCAAGCAAATCCAAGAGAAGAAACCGAGGGAACAATGTACTCCGGCTCGGTATAGGTGGGGGAAACACTGGTATTCTGGGACGAATCGCCTGAACTCTGCTGTGCAGCAGCGGCAGCAGCAGCTTCGGCAGCAGCCCTCTGAGCGGCAGCACGTTCTTCCGCAAGTCTACGCTGCTCCTCCTCGTAACGACGCTGAGCCTCCTCAGCCTCACGGCGGATCTGTTCCTCGATAGCAGCCTGTTCCTCAGCGAGAGCCTGGTTTTCCGCTTCGATATCAGCCTTATCACGGGCGAGTGACTCCTGTTCCATAGCGATACGGGCGATCTCGTCCTCGGTATCCTTCATTTTAACGTTGAGATCCTCGATCTCGGCAGCCTTTTCCTCCTTGCGCTTCTGCTGTTCCTCCTGCTTCATCTGAAGGTTGAGTTTTTCGCTTTCCAGGTTCTTCTTTGACTGCTCCATAGAGTCGATCTCGTCGAGGATATTAGTGATAAGATCCTCATCGTACTCAGCGATGCGGTTTATCATCTGGAGGCGGGTCATCATGTCGTAGAAGCTTGACGAACCCAGCACAACTGAAGCGGCGGAGTCGTTGCCGTTCATATACATAGCGCACAGACGCTGCTTGAAAAGCTCGATATTCTGGTCAATAGCGTCCTGCTGGTTGACTATATCGGTATCGAGGTCGGTGATATTCTGCGCAGTAACGGAGATATCAGCCTCGATAGAATCAAGTTCAGCGTTAAGCAGTTCGATATTAGCCTGGATAAGACCTATCTGTTCCATAAGTGTTTCCTGATAAGCCTTATTGTTGTCCTTGTCGTCCTGGAGGGACGATATCTCACTTTCAAGGGCAGCAATCTTGTCCTGATTTTCCTTTCGCTGCTGCTGTATCTCAGCAATAGTTTTAGCGGAGGCATCATGAGTGCCTGTAGCAGCCGGAAAAGCGGCAGCAGCGCCCAGCGAGATCGCCAGGCAGCTTACGAAAGACAGGATCTTTTTAGCACTTTTAAGTTTACTCATAATTTTCGGCAGAAATGCCATACTCCTTTCCGTATCGGAAGACCGATCATACATCAATGTGACGCTTGGTACTTACAACGCTTCCTACAGCGCCCAGGAGAGCGCCGGCTAAAAGGTAAGCGCCGGCAAGCGGAAGCCTGATATCCTTGAACGGGATAATGCTGCTGTAGCCGAAAGCGTTCATCAGCGTACCCTGTTCAGTGAGTATGCGGTATACAGCCCTGTACACTGCCCATGTGATGAAGAAAGAGCCAGCGCCGGCGAAGAAACCGGTCACCATGCCTTCAATGAAGAACGGGAAGCGTATGAAGCTGTTAGTAGCGCCAACATACTTCATTATCTGAATCTCCTCACGCCTTGCGAAAACGCTTGCTTTGGTGGTATTGGAGATCATTATCATAGATACTAATACCAGTGCGGCGATGATAGCCACAGCGATGATAGTGACTACACGGCGAAGCTCACGGAGGAACTCAGCGACCTGGAGGGAGGAACTTGCGCTCTTAACGCCTGTCAGGGCGGATATCTTAGCGGTAGTGTCCTCGATGGTATCGTTATTGATAACGGTAACGCTGAACCCGTCGGGCATAAATTCGTAGCCGTCGATGTAGTCAAAGATAGCTCTTCCGTCGGAGATCTGGTTTTTCATTCTCTCATAAGCTTCTTCCTTTGAGATATACTCAATGGTATCCACGTTATCGAGGGAGGAGAGTTTATCGGCGAAGGAGTCCACGTCCTGCTGTGAAAGGCTGGGGTCGAGGTAGACGGCGATCTCGTTCTGATTTCCCAGACCCAGTATCATTGAGTTCAGGTTCAGGTAGAACAGACCGGCGATACCTACCAGCAGCAGCGATATAAGCAGCACGCAGAAGGTGGCGAACGCCATCATTTTATTTTTCCATATATTTTCAACGCCCTGATTAGTCAGGTACTTAAATCCACTCAGTTTCATTCGCTGCCTCCCTGGTCTATGCCTGCGATAGCAGCGATGACCTCGTCAATGAGAGCGTCCTCAGTGGAGGTGACGATACCCGGAGTCTGTATTTCAGGCTGCTGGGGAACTTGTATCTGACCGGTCATGCCTGCTCTTGCCATAGCAGCCGCCAGATCTTCCTCCGGAAGCGGTTCATCACCGATACCGGAAATTACCTCATCAAAGACGATCTCACCGTCTGTGATATTAATGATGCGTCCGCCGAAATGACGAACCAGATCATGCTCATGAGTGACCATAAGTATAGTAGTACCCTGGTCGTTGATACCCTTCAGCAGTTCCACGATCTCGTAGGAAAGTTCGGGGTCGATGTTACCGGTAGGCTCGTCAGCGATGATAAGCTGCGGGTCATTGACCAAAGCTCTTGCGATAGCGACACGCTGCTTTTCACCGCCTGAAAGCTCGTCCGGATAAGAATTAGTCTTAGCGTGCAGACCTACAAGACTGATAACGTAGGGGACACGTTTTCTGATGTATTTAATAGGAGCGTCGATAACACGCAGAACGAATGCGATATTCTCGTACACCGTCATAGACGGTATAAGGCGGAAGTCCTGGAAAACGAAGCCGAGAGTACGGCGGAATTCCGGTATCTTACGCTTTTTGAGTTTATTGAGGTTGTATCCGTTGACAGTAACAACGCCGCTTGTAGCGTCGATCTCCTTGAGGAGGAGTTTTATCATAGTACTTTTACCTGCACCGGAAGAACCGACAACGAAAGCGAAGTCGCCGTCGTTGATCTTGAGGCTGACGTTATTGAGAGCGTCAACGCCGCTGGAGTAGGTAACGGACACGTTCTGAAGTTCTACCAAATTGTTACACCTTCCTTAGTTATGGCAGTAAAATTCAGTATCTCTCTATTAGAATTTAACGGGGTTAGCGGACAGGTACTTCTTGACCATAAGAGCGATCTTGAAGATGATAGCGTGGTCGAATTCACGCAGATCAAGACCTGTCAGTTTCTTGATCTTTTCAAGACGGTAAACCAGAGTATTTCTGTGAACGAAGAGCTTTCTGGAAGTCTCGGAAACGTTCAGGTTATTCTCAAAGAATTTCTGGATAGTGAACAGAGTTTCGTGGTCGAGGGAGTCGATGCTGCCGACCTTGAATACTTCGTGGAGGAAAGTCTCGCACAGAGTAGTGGGCAGGTGGTAGATAAGTCTTGCGATGCCCAGGTTATCGTAGCTTACGATGACCTTATCGGTATCGAACACCTTGCCTACTTCCAGAGCCATCTGAGCCTCCTTGAATGAGCGGGCAAGATCCTTGACACCAACAACGGCAGTACCGATACCAACGTTTACACGGGTATAGAACTCGCTGCTGAGGGTATCAGCGATAGAACGTGCAAGCTTTTCCAGGTCTTTGGAGTCAACGGTGCTTTTCAGCTCCTTGACCAGCACGATGTCTGTTTCAGTTATATTGAAAACGAAGTCCTTGTTCTTGTCGGGGAACAGGTTCTGGATAACGTCGTAAGCGGAAATATCGTTAGCGGAAACTATTCTGATGAGGAATACCGCACGGCTGATCTCGGCGTTGAAGTGGAGTTCTCTTGCCTTGATAACGATATCGCCGGGGAGTACATTGTCGAGGATAACGTTCTTGATGAAGTTATTGCGGTCGTACTTCTCGTCGTAGTACTGCTTGATATTAGAGAGAGCGATAGCCAGTATGCTTGCGTACTTTGCAGCAGCGTCGTCAACGCCCTCAACGAAAACTGCGTAATCGGGCTTGACTCTTGAACCGAAGGGCTTGTAAGTGAAGCCGTCACGGATAAAGATATCGTGTGAGTCGCTGAGGTCGAGGGATACGAACTCGTTGGTAGTACCTACACGGGTAAGGTCGCTGCAAGCGATGATAGTAGCTGTCTCGTCCACCACGCCGATAGTAGCGTCGATGGAGTCACGCATCTGATGAACTAAACCCTGAAATAATCTGTTGGACATAATTGATGATCCTTTCCTTAAATTAGTACAGCTTTCAGAGAAAAATCCTGCTCGAACCGGCTGTCCTGAATATATTACAAATTGTAACATATATTTATGAACAGAGTATGAACAGACTGTTAATTTTCTTTTAAAAGCCTGAATATTTAACAAGTATTATGTGTTCGATTTGTGAAAATTTTATATACGGCAGTAATTTCTGTTACCGTTTTGTAATTTTATCGTTTATTTTTGTAATCAGTCCTGTTCGGAAGCTGACTGTTTTTTCATTTCCTGATACTTCTTGTTCTTCTCGGAGGAGTCCTTGTTTTCAGCCATGCGGTCGGGGTGCTGTATCTTGAGCATATCAAGGACATTGCGGAGGGTCTGCCTTACGGCAACGCAAAGTAACATTCTTGCGTCCCTGAGAGCGTCAGTCTCGGCGTTCTTGATAGAACATGAATCGTAGAAGGAGTGGAAAAGTGAAGCTAAGTCGATAGCATAGCGGGTCATCTTTGAGGGATCGTAGTGCTTTGCAGCATTTTCCACCTCGGAGGGCAGGGAAGCCAGATGACGGATAAGCTCGATCTCGCTGGGACTGCTCAGGAGGTCAAGGTCAGCATTTTCGGGGATATCGTGACCCTCAGCAGCCAGGTTAGCCAGCAGGCTGCAAATTCTTGCGTGAGCGTACTGAACGTAGAATACAGGGTTCTTGGAGGACTGCTCAACAGCCAGGTCGAGGTCGAACTCGAACTGTGAGTTAGCCTCACGGAGATTGAAGTAGAAACGTGCAGCATCTATCGGTATTTCGTCCAGGAGAGTTACCAGAGTGATAGCCTTACCGCTTCTTTTGGAAAGCTTGACCACCTCGCCGTTTCTTACCAGGCGAACCATCTGCATGAGGATAGCGTCCAGCTTGCTCTCGTCCACGCCCAGAGCCTTCAGAGCGGCTTTCAGACGGGGAACGTAGCCGTGGTGGTCAGCGCCGAGAACGTTGATAGCCTTGTCGAAGTTTCTGGTGACCAGCTTGTCGTAGTGGTAAGCGATATCGGGAACGATGTAGGTGTAAAGACCGTTGCTTCTCCTGAGAACGAAGTCCTTGTCCAGACCGTACTCCTCGCCCTTGAACCATACAGCGCCGTCCTTTTCGTAAGCAG
>CAMOEP010000174.1 GCA_946612185.1 uncultured Ruminococcus sp. | reverse complement strand
GAAGTTCAGCTTCAAGGCTGGCTTCAAGTTCCTTTGCCGTGATCGGAGCGCTGACGGTGTAATAAAGGCATATGAGCTTTTTCTCGCTGTCGCATACCGCCGCTGCCGCAGCTACTCTGTTATCCCGGACTGCCGCCGCCTCTATTTCCGTAAGCTCTATACGCTTTCCGTTCAGCTTGATCTGATCGTCATCTCGTCCGAGAATGTCGATCTCGCCATTTCTGAGGTACTTTCCTATGTCTCCGGTAATATACATCCTTTTACCGGTATATGGGTCATTCACGAAGCTCTCCTCAGTCTTCTCCGGAAGTCCCAGATAGCCGTCACTCAGGGAAATTCCCTCAATGCATATGGTTCCCGGAACATCATATGGGCAAAGCTGTAAATTGCTGTCCATGACCGTGTATGTAACGTTTTCCACAGCCTTTCCAAGAGGAATACGCACTTTTTCCAGATCTTCCGGAGTAACTTTGTGGTACACCGACCATATGGTAGTCTCTGTAGGACCGCCCACATTGTAAATATCCGCATCAGGTGCGTGACTGTTTATTCTCGGCGGCATATTGGGGCTTAATTTCTCGCCTCCCAGAAATACTGTCCTGAGTGAGGAAATATCTGCGCCGCTATTATGGCTAAGGGATTCAAGCAGCATTTCCATGATCGAGGGAACTGAGTTCCAGAAGTTCACGGAGTACCGTTCCATAAGCTCTGCCCAGTGAGCCGGGTCTTTGAGCTTATCCTCGTCCGGAAGAACTATAGTTCCTCCACTCTGGAGAATGCCAAAAATATCATATATTGACATATCATGGCACAGATTTGTCAGAGACAGCACCTTCGGCGCATTACCTTCCGGAAGCAGCTTCTTAGTGGCTTCAAGGCAGTTCATGAGCGCTTTCTGGTTCAGCATAACGCCCTTTGGAACACCTGTTGTGCCGGAGGTGTAGATGATGCAGTAAAGGTCATCGCATGATGTTTCCGGCTGTACATAGCCATTTCCGGTATCTGATAAAGTATCGGTGTCAACATTGACTGTCTGTACGCTGAACTTTCCGCCGTACTTTTCGAGCAGTCTTGTTTCTGTTATAACTGCTTTTGCCTGACAGTCACTAATACAGTGTATTATCCTGCTTCTGGTATTGTCGCTGTCAAGCGGAACATAAACGCCGCCGCAGAAAACAGTTCCCAGAACGCTCACTATCTGCTCATACCGCTTGTCCATAAGTATAACTACCCTGTCGCCGGGAGCAATGCCCTTTTCTTCCAGCATTGCGGCAAATGCCCTTACATCGCTGAAAAGCTGGCTGTAGGTGTATTCTGCTCCTCCGGCGCACACAGCAGTGATCTCCGCATATCTTCCGGGCAGATCATTCAGTACCGGAACAAGGGGCGAAAACTCCCCGGAGGTAATCTCACCCGCACAGGACGAAACACTCATAGCCGCCTCTGACACCACTTCCAGTTCAAAGCGCTCCCATTCGGAAGGATCGTCCGCAAGGGCGCAAAGTTCACGGAAGAATGTGTCTATCATTGCGGTGATAGTCACTTCCTCAAAAAGCTGACCGGCATAGTCCCAACTGAACGTTATACCGTCGCCGCATTTAAGCACGATCGCATCAAGCCAGATCTGACTGGTATGTGTCTGAAAATAGCGCTTCTTTATGAAACGGGTATCCTTGTCGGGAATATCCAGCAGACTTGTGAAAACTACCGGGGCAGCATTTCCTGCATCGCCTCTTATGCGTGACAGTTCACGGATAACCTCTATTCCGCTGAAATCCCGGTATGATGAAAGTTCCGCAAGCCTTTGCTGATTCCTGAGCGCCGCATTGCGGATACTCTCGCCCTTGCGGTCATGAATGTCGAACAGGAGGAAGTCGGTGCAGATTCCGAAAAGGTCAGTGAAGTCGGCTTCATCGAAAAATCTTGATGCTACCGGCAGATTTATCACAAGATCCTTTTTCCTGCTCCACCTGCTGATAACCTTGCCGAAAACAGTCATCATTGCGTTAGAGGTGGAAACGCCTGCATCAGCACAGCTTTTCTCAAACCTTTCCCACTGCTCCGGAAGCATCACCCTCATCAGGTGCTTGACCTCCGGCTTCATGATCTGCTGAGGGTCTGCCATAAGGGGGAGTTCAGGAATATCCGGCAGGTCTTTTATGTTCTCTTTCCAGAATTTTTCACCGGCAGCGTGTTTTTCAGAGGAAGTATACTCCTGTGAAAGGCAGTAAAGCACATAGTCACGGAAAAGGTGTTCCTGGGGCGGAAGTGAAGCATTTTCATCGCCGTAAAGTATGTCGAAATCGCCAAAGAGTATCTCCTGGCTCCAGCCGTCTGCTACAAATCCGTCAAGGTATATCTGTACAAGTGCATGGGTATCAGTGTCCTGGAAAAGTCTCAGCTTTATAAGTGAACTTCCACTGTAGTCACAGCTTTGTGATACAAGTTCCTTTCTTGAGGAGAGTATAACTGCGGACTGCTCATCGCTTTCCATTCCCCTTATATCCGTGTAGGGAATATCCTCTGCGGATATGGGTGAATAGGGCAGAACCTGCTGTGTACCGTCATCATACACCCTCAGGCGCAGAGCATCATGGCGCTCCAGCAGTTTATTTGCAGTCCGGACGAATCTCTCCCGGTCGAAGCTGAAGCAGTCAAGTTCCAGATACAGATGAGTAGGTATACTTCCCAGACTGATGCCGTCACAGCGTCCCACATAGTAAGCCTGCTGCATGGCGCTCAGACCGAACCGGTCATACCTGTGCGCTATATCCTTTTTGTAGGCACCGGCAGATGCTTCGGGGGCGCACTTGCTTTCTGCAAGCTGGACGAACTCTCGGAAGCCGGAGCATGAGAGAAGTTCCTGGAATGAAAGGGAGATGCCCATTTCGTCCTTTATGCGCCGGAGCATTATCATGCTGAGTATGGAGTGACCGCCGAGATTGTTAAAGGACTCGTTCTCGTCAAAGTCACTGGGAATATCGAGAAGTTCAGCCCATAACCCACGCAGTTTTCCGGCTGTTGAGGAATCGCTCTCAACTACGGAAGGAGCGTCATTTTTTTCCAGTATCTCAAAGAGGGCATTTCTGTCAGTTTTGCCGTTATTGTTCATGGGGATACTGTCAAGGTGTATCCAGTGGGTCGGTATCATGTACTCTGCAAGTTCACCCTCAAGCTGTCTGCAAAGTGCCCTGGTATCCGCATCATTTCCGTCATAGGTGCAGTAGAAGCACACGATATACTTGTTTTCGGTGCGGTCATTGTAGAGAACTGCACAGTCGGCAATATTTTCAAGTTCCAGGATATAGTGCTTTATCTCGTCAAGTTCAATGCGGTAGCCTCTGTGCTTGATCTGGAAGTCTATTCGTCCGAAGCAGTAAAGCTCGCCGCTTTCGCTGTACATACCAATATCGCCTGTACGGTACATTTTCCGTGAAGGGTCATTGATATGAGGAACGAAGCGCTTTGCAGTCTCCTCCGGGGCATTGAGATAGCCCTCTGCAAGGCATACACCGCCAATGCACAGTTCACCCTGTTCGCCGGGTGCGGCTTCAGTGCCGTCATCTCTGACTATGACAATATCGGTATTATCTATCGGCACGCCTATGGGGATATTGTCCGACTGTTCGGTGACTTTCGTGTACGTCACAAGAACAGTAGCCTCTGTGGGTCCATAGGTATTATAGACCTCATACCCTCTGGGGACGTATTTCACCATTTTCTCGCCTATGACGAACACCTTTCTGAGAGTATCATTTTCCAGGTCAGCAAAAATGTGATAAAGGGCAGTGGTGAACTGCTGCATAGTGACTTTCTTTTCAATAAGGAAGCGGTTTATCGACTCTGCATCTGTTTTCAGTTCGTCAGGAATGAAGTGTATTGCCGCACCTGCCGCCATAAACGGGAACATATCGAACACCGATGCATCAAAGGAGAAATTCTGCAATGCACAGGTGCTGTCATTGTGGGTGATATGGGCATAATCCTCAATAACGCTGTGAATGAAGTTTATCAGGGCGCTGTCATTTATGATAACACCCTTTGGCTGTCCGGTAGAACCGCTGGTGTGGATTATGTATGACCTGTCAGAACCATGCCTTTCAACAGCCGGAAAAGAAGTATCCCCTTTCAGCAGTTCCTCTGCGGAGATGACTGCAATATTTTCTGCGGGGCAGTCAGCTTCCTTTGCTATCTCAAGTGCGCTGTCGTAGTTTTCACGGACTGTCAGTATGTAACTGCATGAAACATTCCTTGCAATACGGGCATTCTTCTTCAAAGGTGCTTTCAGGTCTATGGGAACATATGTCATTCCTGCTTTAAGTACTCCGGCTACTGCACAAAGTCTTTCGGCATAGCTTCCGATGACTATGCACACATTGTTTCCCGGTATTTTCTCCCTGTCCCTGATAAGCATATTTGCTGCGGAATTGGAACACTTTTCCAGCTCATCATATGTGAGTGTCTTATTGCTGTCAGTGGCTGCAATGTTCTCCGGGTGAGATGTGAATGAGCGATGCAGCAGGTAGTTTAAACACTCTCCATTTGCTGCTGTATTACTTAATGCCATTGATGCCTCCTTCTGATACGGCAGTCAGAGATCAGTGCCTTGATGTCACCACATACCTTTTCAGGCTGGTCTTTAAGGTAGAAATGATCTCCGGAATATCTGATATATCTTATATCCCCACAATCTGTATAGTTCTCCCAGGACTTCATATTCTCAAGGGTTTCCATAGGGTCACTGTCACCGCACATACAAAGTACCGGGCAGGACAGCTTTTCACCGTCATATTCATAGCTTTCGATTATGCTGAAATCCGCACGGAGTATCTTCATGAATACTGAGCGGAATTCCGGGTACTTCAGTATTTCGCTGTCCTTGTCAATGCCGCCGAAACGGGAGACTCTTTCAAAGAAGTCGCCGTCACTTAACTGGAGCGAGGGAGTAACTCCTGACCAGTCCTCGATAGAAGTTGACGAGATGAAGCACACCTCCGGACAGCAGCCCATTTCTGTAAGTTTCTTTGATACTTCGTAGGCTAATATGCCGCCCATGCTGTGACCGAAAACAGAGAACTCCCCCTCGGAAACATAGGGGTAAAGAGCCTGTGCTATACCGGAAGCGGCTTCGGCGCAGTCAGTTATAAGCGGTTCTGAGATACGGCTCTCATGGCCGGGAAGCTGTATCTGGAGTACCTCAGCATCATCGCCGAATATCTTCTGCCAGCCATTATAGAAGCTGGCACCATAGCCGGCACAGGGTATGCACACCAGCTTGTACTTTTCGGCGGAAACGCTCTTTCTGAAGCCTATATAAGGCGTAATGGTTTCCACTTTATCACTCTCCTTTCCTGATAAGCGCTGCATCGAAATACCGGCTCATACCGCTATCATGGGGAACTGCTGTGGCGGTATATCCCAGGCTTTCTGCCGCTTTTGCAATATCTGCTATGTAAAGCGATACGCCGCTGAAAGGAGTCTGAGTTTCCTCATCAAGAAGCCGGTTCCTGATGCCGGTGAGCCTGATCTCACTGCCGCCGTTTTC
>CAMOEP010000173.1 GCA_946612185.1 uncultured Ruminococcus sp. | reverse complement strand
CATAATATGGGCGATGACAGTATGTTCGGCTCGCTGAAGTACTACGAGAGAAATCAGGGTGTCAATTACTATGAGAACCACCCGATAATACAGTTCAATTCAAACTACGATACCTACACCTACAAGATCTTCGCTTTCTTTATACTCGATGCGCTGGACGAGACTTCCACCGAGTTCGATATATGGAATAAACTCAACTTCGACGACGAGGAGGACTTCTATAACTTCGTAAACGAAGCCAAGCGCAGAACTATCCGCACAAATGATGTGGACGTAAAGTACGGAGATCAGATACTTTCACTGTCTACCTGCAATACCCTTCTTGGCGACCGTGGCAGACTTATAATCATGGCAAGAAAGGTCAGAGCAGGCGAAGACCCTTATGAGGGTACTCAGCACAGTGAAGCAAATACCAATATCAAGTGGCCCACGATGTACTACAATACAAGGACCAACGAGAAATATGACCCTGAGGCAGAGTTCGTTCCCTACGGCCCTGACCATACCGAGAAAAAAGAGGCTGAGGAAGCAAATGAATAACAAAACCAAAATCATCTCTGCCGTATGCACACTTGCTGTTGCAGCAGGTCTGGTGACACTTACCCTTACTCTCAGACCACACGATGAGGAAGAGCCTGCACCGCCTGTGATAACAACTACCCAGCCGGAAACGACTACTGAGGAAGTTACTACGCTCCCTCTTTATGACTACGTTCCTTCCGGAAGCGGTATGACTGAGCGTGCAAAAATGCTCCTTAAACAAAATAAGGACGTTGTGGGCTGGATAAAGATCGAGGGAACTCAGGTGGACTACCCGTTCATGCGTGATCCGGGTGCGGTGCCTGCCGGGAATACCTACTACGGCGGTAATGCTTATGAAGTCAATTCCTACTACCTCGACCACGATCTTGACGGAAGCTATCTGCGCTGCGGCTCTCTTTTCTGCGACTACCGTGACGAGTTCGGAAGCAATGAAGAACAGCAGTCAGAGAATATTATCATCTACGGGCATAATATGGCGAATAATACCATGTTTGGCTCGCTGAGAAGATACCGCCAGGACTACAGCTTCTTTGAACAAGCACCTTTCGTGGAGCTTAGTTCAAATTACAGAGACTATGATTACGTTCTCTGCGGATTCTTCATTACCGGCGGAAACTGGTACTCAGATTTCATATACTGGGATATGGAGGAACTGGATAACGAGGAGGACTTCAACTACTACATCGACAATATGCACGCAAAACAGCTTTTTGATACAGGCGTTGATGTAAAGTACGGCGATAAGCTGCTGACCCTTTCCACCTGCTATGCTGACGAGGATAACTCACGATTCATCGTAGTCGGCAGAAGACTGCGTGAGGGCGAAGTCGCCGGCGATATGTCCACTATCCAGCGCACAGAGGAATACATCAAAGCACACGAACCCGCTACCGAGGCTGACACCAAGGCGGAGGGTACAACATGATATTGCTCCTGACTTTTTGGAGCGAAAACTATTGGAGTTAAACTATGAATACTGAAAACCCGTTCAAGAAAGCAGCGGCAGTGCTTGCAGGAGTTATGATGCTCTGCGGCACTCCCGCAACCGGCGCTGCCGCTGCTGAAACAACATCTGCCAGCGAGGTAACTACTACTTCCACCACTGAAACTCAGGCAGAGACTACCACTGCTGCTGAGGCAGATGCAGAAGATGCTTCCGAAGCTGATACCACATCAGATGCCCAGGAAGAAACTACTGCACCTGCTGAGGAGGAACAAGCAGAGGAAAAGGAGATAGAGTGGTACAAGGCAGAGCTTGACGAGTATGACGACAGTCTGTCGCTTGTAAGCTATGAAGTCTCCCCTGAATCCACAAAGGACGGCAAGACCGTTGTCAAGTCAGGGAAAAGTACCAAGAAGACCACAGAGCCTACCCCCGTTGAACTTGATGTGACCGGCGGCTATGTGGGCGATATCCCCTGGTTTGAAAGTGAACCGGAGATAGACGCAAAGCCCGGTCAGTTCGCTATCGTTACATACGGCTGGGGTCACGGTGTCGGAATGAGCCAGAATGGTGCTAATTTCTACGCCCAGTACAGTGGCTGGACTTATCAGGATATTCTTTTCCACTACTACCCCGATACCTACCTTATGAATACAGGTACGGCTGAGGACGAAACTATCACTGTTGCCGGTGTTGAGGGCGACGTTCTGAGCATGGTCTCCCAGATCGTGTACAACGAGGTCGGCTCATCAATGAGCTATGAGGCTATCAAGGCTCAGGCTGTTGCGGTATATACCTACTGCAAGTACAATGGCAACGATTCAAGTGACCTGAGATGCAAACCCTATCCGCCGCAGGTAGTAGTTGATGCCTGTGAGGAGGTTCTCGGTCAGGCACTTTACTACGATGACGATTTCGCACTTACCATGTTCTCCGCTTCAAGCGGCGGCGTTACTGCTAACTGCAACGAGGTGTTCTGGTCAAATCCCCCGTACCTCAGAAGCGTATCAAGCGACTATGATGCGGCTTATGACCCACACTACGGTACAGTTACCTATATCGACGACTTCCAGCTCAGGAACATGATCGAGGACGCTTACGGCATAAAGCTTTCAGATGACCCGGACAAGTGGATCCAGCCTACATATTCCGACGAGACAGGCTATGTTACCTACGTTAATATCGACAATCAGCGCACTGTCAAGGGATATGAGTTCAAGCTGGCTATCGGTTTGAAGTCATCGAAGTTCAATGTTTACTATACTCCCAGACCGGAGGGCGAGGAGATACCGGACGGTTCTTCTACTCCTAAGGTAGTTGACCCGGATTATGAGCAGACTCCTGCTATAATCTACTCCAACAACCAGCCCACCACTATCGCAGGCGGAAACGTGCAGCACACCACCGACCCGGAGGCAATGTACGAAGAACCTGAGGAAACTATCGAGACTTGGACTGATCCTACTACAGAGCCGTTGACTGACCCGACTACTGAGACATGGACAGATCCTACCACTGAAACCTGGACTGAACCCGATCAGACCTGGACAGACCCCACTACTGAGACTGGAACTGAACAGACCTGGACTGAACCGGACTACTCCGGCGATACCTCCCAGACCTGGACAGACACCACCGCTTATACCGACTACAGCCAGCAGACCTGGTATGACGATACAAGCTATTCCGGCGGTCAGTGGTAATAAAGAACTATAAAAACAACAGGCAGATGCTTCGATAACCGAACATCTGCCTGTTTTATATTGTAGTATTATAGAAATGGAGCGTGAACGCTGCACCATTTGGCTTGACATTTGAGGCTCTCAGGCTTCCGTCCTGTGCGATGATGACCTTCTGGGCGAAAGCGAGTCCGATACCGAATCCGTTTTTGGTATACTCAGAGGAACGATAGAAGCGCTCGAAAATATGCGGCAGTTCCGCTTCCGGGATACCTTCGCCGGTGTCGGTGATCGTTATATCAGTTGCAATGCTGCTGCTTTTTGCTGCGATAGTTACCATTCCGCCTTCGGGGGTATGCTCGATCGCATTTTTCAGCAGATTCACGACTGCTTCGGAGGTATAATGCAAATCGCCTATAAAAACAGGTTCTCCGGTGATTTCCGTCTGGATATCCACGCCTTTCAGTTCCGCTGTTACTGATACTGTATCAACAGACTGCCTGATAAGTTCACGGCATAAAACGGTTTCCTTTAAGAATCTCACCGCATCAGCCTCGATGCGTGAAAGGCTCAGCATAGTTTCGATAAGCCATTTCATTCGTGCAAGCAGTTCGTACAGGTCACGCAGATACTCCATACGCTCCCTTTCAGTCAGATCTGAGGAGCGCATCAGACCGAGTATCATCATGACAGATGTCAGCGGAGTTCTTAGCTGATGTGAAATATCCTCCAGTGCTTCTTTGGCGAACTGTTTTTCGCTGTCCAGCTCTGAATTCTGTTCACGCAGGCGGATAGTCATCTTGTGAATTTCCGCTGAAAGGACGCTCAGTTCCCCCTCTTTGTATTCATCAAAGGAGATGAAGTCGTCACTTCTGAGGATACGGTCGATATCATCGCACACCTTCATGATCTTATTTCGCCTATGCGAAAAGACCAGTTCATAGAATACGAAGAAAACCGCAGACGAAGCGAACGCCGCTGCCGCACCGGAAATATCGAAAAACAGGCATGGGATCACCACAGCAGCGGTCAGGAGAATGTGTATCAGCCTTCGCTTTTTGTCTCTCATTCGTCCACCGCCTTATAGCCGAGGCCTCGCACGGTGATGATTATTTGCGGATTTTGTGGGTCGCCCTCAATTTTTTCACGCAGTCTGCGGATATAGACGCTCAGGGTGTTATCCGATACAAATTCCTTTGTCAGCGACCAAAGTTCCTCTGCAAGCCTGTCACGGGAAAGAAGCTGGTTCTTATTGGAGAGGAATACCAGCAGCAGGCGGTATTCCAGTGCTGACATGGTAAGTTCGCTGCCGTTTTTGTACACGATGCCCTTGATCGGGTCGATGGTCACGCTGCCGCATTTCAGCACCGGAGAGGTTTTCTGATGCCTGCGCATGACATTTTTCATACGGGCAAGAAGTTCCCTTGTGCCGAAGGGTTTGCCGATATAGTCGTCTGCACCGATTTCAAATCCTGCTACGGTGCAGGCTTCGTCTGCCGATGCAGTAATGAAAATGACTGGGGTATCATTCAGTGCCTTGATCGCAGCACAAACCGAATAGCCGTTGCCGTCTTTCAGGGAAATATCGAGGAGTACGCAGTCGTATCCATTTTTTTCAAATAATTGCAGAGCATTTCTCTGCCCGTTTGCGTAGTCTGTTGTATAGCCCTCGGAATTCAGAAAGCGCATCAAAAATCTTGCAAGCTGTTCATCGTCCTCGACCAGTAATATCTTTGGCACTTTGCTCACCTCCTGCCGTGGTATTATTATAGCATGAAACCAATGTAAATGCAAGCGGACGGCAGGAATAACGCAGGGCAACAGAATTTAGGCAAGTTCTTATTCAGTAGTCTCAGCGAGGAAGTCCAGTATCGTATCTGCCACTATATCGGGTTTCTGTGCAAAGAAAAGTCCGTGGTCGCCGCCGATAGGAACGAGCTTGTAGTTTCCGCACTTTTCCAGGAACGGTGTCAGTGTATTTTCGTAAATATCCTGATAATACCAGGCATCACGCTTCCACTCGGCTTTTGCCGCAGCTTCAATATTCAAACGGTATTCCACTCCGGACGCTTCGTAATCCGCTTTCTGGAATTCCATATATTCACGGATATCATCTGCGCTGGTATACATTGTTGAGAAGTAAAGTTTCGGGGTATTGGTCGGCTTCAGGATATCCCGCAGTTCGTTTGCTGCTTTCGATTCATTAGCCAATTCAGAAATAAGTGCTGCACTCCATTCAGGGTAGTCTGTCATATCCCAGAGGGCGATCTGCTCATCAGAAAAGAGCGATTTGCCGTATCTGCATCCATCTCCTGATTCTGCCGGCTTCAGCCTGTCAAGACCGAGCCATGACCGCAGAAAGGCTCTGCGTGCTTCGGAATACGCA
>CAMOEP010000172.1 GCA_946612185.1 uncultured Ruminococcus sp. | reverse complement strand
CAAACTCCTGCGTAGCCGTTATGGAAGGCGGCAACGCTGTTGTTATCCCTAACAACGAGGGCGCAAGAACTACTCCTTCCGTTGTTGCTTTCACAAATAACGGCGAGCGTCTGGTAGGTCAGGTAGCTAAGAGACAGGCTATCACCAACCACGACAGAACTGTTGCTTCTATCAAGAGACATATGGGCAGCGACTACAAAGTTGCTATCGACGGCAAGAACTATACTCCTCAGGAGATCTCCGCTATGATCCTCCAGAAGCTCAAGGCTGACGCTGAGGCTTACCTGGGCGAGCCTGTAAGCGAGGCTGTTATCACTGTTCCTGCTTACTTCACTGACTCCCAGAGACAGGCTACTAAGGACGCAGGTCAGATCGCTGGTCTGACTGTTAAGCGTATCATCAACGAGCCTACTGCTGCTGCACTTTCCTACGGTATCGACAAGGAAGAAGAGCAGACCGTTATGGTTTACGACCTCGGCGGCGGTACATTCGATGTTTCTATCATCGAAATGGGCGAAGACGTTCAGCAGGTACTCGCTACCGCTGGTAACAACCGTCTCGGCGGCGACGACTTCGATCAGCGTATCATCAACTGGATCGTTGAGGAATTCAAGAAGGCTGAGGGCATCGACCTCTCACAGGATAAGATGGCTGCTCAGAGACTCAAGGACGCTGCTGAAAAGTCCAAGATCGAGCTTTCTTCTACTACTACTTCAAATATCAATATCCCCTTCATCACTGTTGATGCTACAGGTACTCCTAAGCACCTTGACCTCACTCTCACACAGGCTAAGTTCAATGAACTGACTGCTGACCTGGTTGAGGCTACTATGGGTCCTGTAAGACAGGCTCTCAGCGACAGCGGTCTGTCTATCTCCGAGATCAACAAAGTCCTCATGGTCGGCGGTTCTTCAAGAATCCCCGCTGTTCAGGAAGCTGTTAAGAAGCTTATCGGCAAAGAACCCTTCAAGGGCATCAACCCCGATGAGTGCGTAGCTCTCGGTGCTGCTTACCAGGGCGGCGTTCTCGGCGGCGACGTTAAGAACGGTCTGCTCCTGCTCGATGTTACTCCTCTGTCACTCGGTATCGAGACAGCAGGCGGCATCTGCACAAAAATGATCGAGAGAAATACTACTATCCCTACAAAGAAGTCTCAGGTATTCTCAACTTACTCCGATAATCAGCCTGCCGTTGATATCAACGTTCTCCAGGGTGAGAGAGAGTTCGCAAGAGATAACAAGCAGCTCGGTACTTTCCGTCTGGACGGTATCGCTCCCGCTCCCAGAGGTATCCCTCAAATCGAAGTAACTTTCGATATCGACCAGAATGGTATCGTTCATGTTACTGCTAAGGACTTAGGTACTGGCAAGGAGCAGAATATCACTATCACTTCTTCCACAAATATGTCCAAGGAGGATATCGACAAGGCTGTTAAGGACGCTGAGCAGTACGCTGCTGAGGATAAGAAGCGCCGTGAGGCTGTTGATAACAAGAACGAGGCTGAACAGCTTGTATACCAGTGCGAGAAGGCTCTCAGCGACTTCGGTGACAAGGTTTCTGCTGACGAAAAGAGCAATATCGAGTCCAAGACTGCTGCTCTGAAGTCCGCTATCTCCGCTGATAACGCTGACGAGATCAAGCGCCTCAAGGAAGACCTCCAGAAGGCTTTCTACGACCTCTCTGCTAAGATCTATCAGCAGGCTAACCCCAACGGCGAAAGCATTGATCCTTCACAGTTCGCTAATATGGGCGGTGCTGCTGATGCTGGCAACAACGGCGGCGCAAACGATGACGGCGTTGTTGATGCTGACTTCACTGAGGTCTGATCCTGAATGAGACTTGAGAAAATTCTCAAACCTGCACTTATTATCGCTGCTATTGGTCTGCTGTCATTCGCAGGTATAAAGTGGCTCGGTGATAAGGCTGACGATGACCTTTCCGGTTACGACGGCGGCAGGGGAAATTACGAAAGCTCAGTTAACGATATATAATACTTTTCAGGGCGGGATACTCTTCCGCCCTAAAAGTGTATGAGAAGCAGTAAGCAGAAAGCGTATTCTGCCACTGCTTGCTACTTACTACTCATTGATTGGAGAATAGATATGGCAGAAAAACGTGATTATTATGAAGTCCTGGGCATCCAGAAGGGTGCTTCCGAGGACGAGATAAAAAAAGCTTACAGAAAAAAAGCAAGAGAGTATCACCCTGACCTCCACCCAGATGACCCCTCCTTCGTTGAGAAGTTCCAGGAAGTCAACGAGGCTAATGAGGTTCTCTCCGACCCGGAAAAGCGTGCAAGATACGACCAGTTCGGTCACGCAGGCGTTGACCCAAGCTACGGCGGCGGCGCTGGCGGTATGGACGGCTTCAGCGGTTTCGGTGATATGGGCGATATTCTCGAAAGTATCTTCGGCGGCGGATTCGGAGGTTTTGGCGGTTTCGGCGGCGGCGCTTCCAGAAGCAATGTGAACGCCCCCAGACGTGGCTCTGACCTCCAGGAGTCTATCACTATCGCTTTCCTTGAAGCCTGCCACGGCGTTAAGAAGGATATCCATATCAACCGTATGACCGTCTGCGACGCTTGTAACGGCAGCGGCGCTGATAAGGGTACTACCTCCGAGATATGCCCCGACTGTCAGGGCAGAGGAAGCATCAAGGTAACTACCCGCAGTCCCTTCGGCATGATCTCCTCCACTAAACCCTGCCCCCACTGCGGCGGTAAAGGTAAAGTCATCAAGAACCCCTGCTCCAAGTGTAAGGGCAACGGCAGACTGAGAGTCCAGAAGACCGTAAGCGTCGATATCCCCGCTGGTATAGACGACAGACAGACTATCCGCCTGAGCGGTCAGGGCGATGCAGGCATTAACGGCGGCCCTGCCGGTGATCTGCTCCTGACTGTATCAGTTAAGTCCCACCCCCTGTTCACAAGAGATGGCTACGATATCTTCTGCGAGATACCTGTTACTTATGCTGAGGCTGTTCTGGGCGCTGAGATCACCGTTCCTACTATCGACGGCAACGACGTTAAGTACAATATTGCCGAGGGTACTCAGTCCGGTACTCAGTATCGCCTGAAAGGTAAGGGCGTTAAGAAACTTAACCGCCCCGAAAGAGGAAATCAGATCGTCCGTGTTTATGTGGAAGTCCCCAAGAACCTCTCCAAAAAGCAGAAAGACCTGCTTAAAGAGTTCGAGGCTTCCCTCTCAGAAAAGAACTACGCAAAACGACAGAGCTTCTTCGAGAAACTCAAAGCTAAATTCGACCTGTGATCCGGCTTATTATGGGGTAACGGGCTGTTTTCTGGGGGGAAAACTTTCTGAAGAAAGGTTCTCCCCCCAGACCACCTTTCCAAAGACTTTTAGCTTAAAAAATTTACCCCTGATATGGCGTTTCAACTCTTGCCGAAATCGGTAGGTATGATTCGCCATATCAGGGGTAAATTTTTAGGTCTGGGGGATAACCATTTTTCAAAAGGGTTATCCCCAAAAAAGCTGCCCGATGCACATAAAAGCGGAGTGTGGGCGTTTGGAGGTTTTTATGAAATTGGAACTTGGTATCGAACGTGAAAAGCTAAAAAGATACAACAAGAAAAACGAACTGCCCATGCTGGCGGTCAGTGCGGCGGTGTGCTTTACACTGTTCTTCTTCCCGGCTATGGAAATTTACCTGGGAAATCCACATGATTTTACCGTTCCGGCGGCAGTCATAATCTTCCCGATGCTGCTTGCGGCACTCGCCGGAACTGCGGTGACAATGCTGCTCCTGAACCTGATACTTTATCTCAGTGAAGCGGCTGTTCACTTCATTATCAGTTTGGCTGTAGGACTGAATCTTGCCGCCTACAGTCAGCTTCTTTTCATGAACGGACGAATGACTGCGCTAACCGGTGACTACCCCGAATACGCTGAACCTTCGCCGGAAAATACCCGGAATCTTATTGTTTACCTGTGTATTGCAGCAGTTCCGGTTATCGGATTCATTGCGGCAAAGCTTATCCCGAAAAAGTCTGCCGGGGAAACGTTCTGCCGGAAAATTATCCCCTTTGCGGCACTTGTCCCCACTGCCATGCAGCTTGCAGGATTTGCCGGAAATGTGGCTAAATATGGTATCCCGGACTACAAAGAGGATGAAATGGTCACATATCTTTCCTACGAACAGGCTACACAGCTTAGTTCGGAAAAGAACGTTATCGTTTTCGTTACCGACCGTCTGGATGGCGAGTGGATGAGCGAAAGCCTTGAAAAATACCCGGAACTTTACGATATGCTGGAGGGGTTCACATTCTACTCCGACAACGTGTCCAACTACACCAACACGTTCCCCTCTGCGGCGTATATGCTTACTAAGCACCAGTACAACGCTGAGGACTGGGACACTTACTTCGACGATGCCTGGGCAGGGGACAGTATCCCGAAAACGCTAAAAAACAACGGCTACAATGTATACCTTATCCCTGATACGCCTACAACTATCGGCAATACGAAACGGATCAAAGACTTTTGTGACAACAAAAAAACCACCTGGAATGACCTGAGATACAACTTGTTTTCATATAACGGTGTTATTTCAACTATGACTGATTTCTCCCTTGCAAGACTGCTGCCGTATTCCTTTAAAACTAACTTCATAGTAAATCACTCCTCATCATTTTCCTCAGATTTCTCCCACTATCCTGCCTATATGACTGACCGTATCGACAATGCTGTAAGCAACGATTCTGATGTCAGGTTTTATGAGTATATCAAGGAGCATGAACTGACAAACACCGCTGACAAGCCGGTTTTCAGCTTCGTTCACCTTGATTTCGCACACGACGTTTCTGATGTGGATTCCGCCCTCTGGAGCGGTTTTTCAGGTCAATATGACAAGTACACTGCTATCCGTGGCTCATTTGAGATAATCAATGAATACCTGCGTCAGATGAAAGAAAGCGGAACGTTCGATAATTCCACCATAATCCTACTTGGCGACCACGGCAGAGCGCCAATTGAGATAGAGGTAGGCGAGAAAGACTTTCACGGTCCTATAACTACCGCCCTGATGATAAAAACTCCCGGCGCTGAGCGTAAGCCGCTGGTGGTGGACGATTCCGCCCGGCTTTCCAATGAGTACCTGCCGGACTCTATCCTTGAATACGCTGGTCTGAGCGTTTCCGGGAATACTTTCCAGAAGCTTCTGGATTCAGGTGAATATCCGCCAAGATATATGGACGTTTACCACTGGCGCAGCTTCGGTGACGTGTTCAAAGTCACAAGCTACGAAATAAACGGCGATTCCCACGACTTCTCCAACTGGAAAAGGTGCGGCTGACCCTATTTATGTACTGAACTTTTAGCTTAAAAATTCCCCCTGATATGGCGTACCCAACACTTGCCGGAAGCGGTAGATGTGATACACCATATCAGGGGGAATTTTTTAATCTGGAAGTTTTAGGAAGGGGGTTTGGGGGATAACCCTTTTTCAAAAGGGTTTCCCCCAACAGAACCTCCCACAGCCCATAAAAATGGGTTAGAACTTACTTTATATCAGCGTGGTGAGCCTGGAGTGACTTGACCTCAAGGTGGTGGTT
>CAMOEP010000171.1 GCA_946612185.1 uncultured Ruminococcus sp. | reverse complement strand
TGCCGAAAAATCTGACTGCGCATCTGCACCACAATCTCTGTGCGGTGTTGCCTTTCATTTTTTATAGGACAAGGTCTGCCTGAGTGCTTCATCTTTCGGAACTCCTGCCAGGCGCAGCTTATGTGCATACGCAAGCAGTTCACCGAAATTTTCACCGGGCTTCAGTCCGGCTTTGATAAGATCCCTGCCCATAACATACGGTCTGCTCATCATCTCCCGGAAAACCTCTGCCCTTTCTGTCAGGAATGGTTCTGTACCGCCCTCCTGAGGTATCTTTCCCAGACCGTCGCACACTGCAAGCTGAACCAGGTCTTCCGGGCAGACTGACTGGTCAAACAGCTTGTTGGTCTTCTTCACCCGTGAGTGGGCGTTCGCAAGGATATTTGGCTGCATATGAAGCTTTACCATATTCGCCACATACTCCCTGGTCTGTGTGCTTGCCACTATCCTTTCCAGGAATCTTGATGCCTCTGCCTGCCCTGCGTCCTCATGTCCGAGGGAATGAACGATGCCGTTCTCATCAGTCTGTGTAGTCATGGGTTTCCCCATATCGTGACACAGTGCCGACAGCATGAAATCCAGCGGACGGCTAACTCTGTCACGGCGCTTTGCCGCCTGGTCAACTACTAGCATTGTATGGTTCCACACATCGCCCTCCTGGTGGAAGTCGTTTCTCTGTGGAACACCGATAAGGGCTTTCAGTTCCGGAAACCACACATCAAGCTGCCCCATATCCCTCAGTGCCTGAAAGAACACTGACGGGCATTGTGCTTTCAGAAGTGCCTTTTCCAGTTCCAGCATGATACGTTCGCCGGAAAGGTGTGAAAGGTCAATATTCCGGCAAAGTTCCATAGTTTCCGGAGCAATGGTGAATCCGAACCTTGCCGCAAACTGTGCCCCTCTGAGTACCCTGAGAGGGTCATCTGAGAAAGTACTGCTGTCCACATGGCGCAGAACTTTTCCATTAAGGTCAGCCAGTCCTCCGAAGTGGTCGGTAAGGCTTCCGGTAAGGACATTTTTCATCAGCGCATTTATGGTGAAGTCTCTGCGTCTTGCGGCTTCAAAAGTGCCGATAAACGGGTCAGCCTCAACGATGAAATCGGTATGTTTCATGCCGTCCGGACGTTCTTTTCTGGGCATGGCGATGTCAATATCAAGTCCTTTCAGCCCATAGATGCCGAAACTGCTCCCATATTCCATAGGTTCACCGATACTGCCAAGGACATTCTCCAGTGTTCCACGTGGAACACCATGTACCTCAATGTCAATATCCTTTACCGGAAAGCCAAGCAGACCGTCACGGACACAGCCGCCCACATAGTACACTATGCCGCCGTATTCAGCGGTTTTCTGTGCAATAAGTTCTGCTGCTTCTGTATCTGTCATTTTCTCATCTCCTCTCATGTATCTATGATAGCATTTTATCATACAAAAATCAAGCATCAGAGCAGAGTTCGCAGAAAAAAATAAAAATCCCCTGCATAAGTGCAAGCACTTTATGCAGGGGCAGTCATATTACAACACTATCTTATCCGGGTCTGTGTCATCATCATCATCGTCATCGTCATCGCTGTATATGTCATAGTCATAGTCATCGTTGTCATCATCGTCGTCATACAGGTCATCATCATAGCTGTCCTGATCTTCATCGTCATAATAGCCGCTGTCAGTATCATCATACATATCTTCATCAGCATCATCGTCATAACTGTCACTGTAGTCATAGCCGTTCATGCCGAAGTCAATGGTCTCCTGATCGTCATTCAGGAATTTTTCCAGTATCCGCAAATGGTTGTAAGCAGTTTCACTGCCGCATTCAAGGAACTGCCCTATAATATCGCTGTCATCATCAGCTGGGTACAGGAGCTGTAATTCCAGGCTCACCTCACCGGTATCCCAGTCCAGTTCAAATACGCCTGCCTCCATCATGCGATTCATTCTGCTCAGATACATTGCTAATTTGACAAACTGACCTGGCTCAGCTTTCAGAGATGTATTTATGGTCATAATGTATCCGCAGCCTGTCATACGGAAACTGCACGGCATGATACGCCCGCTGCTGCCTTCACGCATACACCATTTTACCATGTTCATATCCTCATAGGGAGTAAAGTTATATCCCCTCTCCCTCAGACACCTACAGAATACCCTTAATATATCCTTATTAAAAATCATTGTTCATCACCTCATTTATGCGAGACTGATCCAGCCATTTTCCTTATAAAGGTAACAATTGGAAACGAGTATATCCACATCACGCTCTACTGCCCTGCTTCTTCTGTGCAGCAGTCGGCAGAGTTTCTTTACGGATACCCTTCCTTCTTTGTTAACTGTTCTGATAATGTCCATCATATATCTGCATCTGCGGACATAATGGGTATCTTTCGGGTTAACTCCCAGCATGGTCTTATCAGGTACACTATCGCCCCTTACCATATAAGTCAGGCTACAGTCATCATCAGTACGCTGACTGATGACCTCCGTGAACACCCTTGAAAGTTCCTCTCTTACAGAAATATTGCTGTACTCCTTGCTGGAATCGGCGAACATATTAAGAACATTTGCAGGTCTTTTCTCACGGACATTATAAAGGCTGTCTGCACTTCCGTCACTCATAAGGAACAAGGCATCAACATCATCAGGTATATCTGCAACTTTCAGCCGCATATGCTCCAAAGCATCTCTTGAAGTAACAAAAGTGGTGATATTAGCGTACTCACCGTTATCCGGTTCAGAGAGTACAAGAAGGCTGCCATTCTTTCTGTAAGCGATAACACCGTCACCTATATGCATAGTAAACAGCTTATCTTTATAAACCGCTGCACACAACAGCGTAGAAGCAAGCTCTCTTATGCTTTCAAGCCCAAGACGTTCAGCTTCCTTTCCAAGTGCATCAAGGATATACCGGAGCATATCTTCACGGAACACGCCTATCCTGCCAGAGTTGTACATCTCGTTTGCGTGCAGGGTAAAATATTCTGCCGCTGCGACGCAGCTTATCTGAGCGCCGTACTGGGAATAACTGCGTGAACCTGCACCGTCTGCAAGTGCAATAACTGTAACGCCATTTTTCCGGCTGGTATAGACCTTATCCTGACAGGGTATCCCGCCAGTTATATGGCTTTGTCCCCTTACAGCCACCATATTTGTCAGCCACATTTGTTACTTACCTCCTTGTACCGGAGTGCGGAAGCAGGTCATGCGCCGCACTCCGGATAGCGATTATTTTGCGAAAAATCCGTCATCGGACCAGTTTACAGCATTTTTAAGAGACTGTCTGAGAATAGCTTCAACATCATTATTTATTGAATCCGACACAGATCTGTGAAGCCACTTGAAGAACTCAGGGAACTTGCCGTCCTGGAGAGGGATACAGATACCGCCGCCCAAAGCCTTCATTACATCACGGCATTCGGGGTCCTGCTTTCCCATGCCCATAGGAACAGAGATCGGAAGGACACTTTTTCTGTTAATGGCAGTCTTGATCCTATCCTTGGCACGCTCCAGTTCCTCAGGATTGTGACCCTCAGGCTTGCCGTCTGACATGATTATCAGCCAGGGACGATAGAAGCTGTTGCCGAATTTTCTGTACTGCTTTTTTCTCTCATCAATCATATCGAGAGCCTTGTTTACACCTTCTCCTATAGGTGTAAGTCCTCTTGCCAAAAGTTCTTCAGGATAGCCCTGAATGTCTATTCTTGAGAAGTCACGGATAGTATTTACATCGCCGTTGCCGCCGAAGGTTACAATTGCGATCTCTGCGGTATACTTTGTTTTAGTGTCCTTCTGGAGCATGGTATAGAGTTCATGAACGCCCTTGTTCAGCTCGTGTATCTGACCGGAGACATCCATTGAAGTGGACACATCAAGGCAAAGGCATATTGGCAGTCTCATACCCGGAAATTTTTCCAGGTCTGTCTCGCTGATCTTAATTGTAGGTTTTGAATTAGGTTTAGCCATTATAATTCCTCCTTAACTATTCAGTGTTGAAATGAATTTTGTCCAGAAATTCGACTCAGTTGAAGCGTTTGAAGTTCTTCCCGCATTGCTGCCTCTGTTACTTGCCGCTTTCTTATTTTCCTTTAACTTCCTGCTGCATTCAGGGCATCTTTTGGGCAGTTCCCAGCCTTTTTCTTCAACATAATAATGTCTCATACCCTCAGTTATGTCAAAGGGCTTATGGCATTCTACGCAGCGTCTTGTCTCGATGACGGTTTTCTTCTTGCAGTCACGGCACATTTTCGGCTTTTCTCTGCCATTGAGCTGGTCAATAAAGCGGTAGACTATCTCGTTTGCATGGCACTGAGGGCATTCATATTCCTCAATGATCTGGTTAGCACAGCGATAGCAGTAACCGTGATATTTATCAAGATCTTTCTGATCCACAATATCCAGTTCACAGCCATTGCCCATGTTCTTGCACACGCCGTAAACACTGTACTTACTCTTCTTGAACCTGTTAGGGATAAGTTCAAGGCTTTTAGGATCTATCTTAGCCACACGACCGTTCATGATATTATTATAGTATTCGCTGAAAGCAGCGATCCACTCTTCAATAGTGTATCTTTTATCAGGGGGATAATGTTCAGAGTCTTTGTTGAAAGTCTCATACATCATCGTCTTTATCCTCACAGGCAGGTGACTCCAGCAGAATCTCCAGTTACCTCTGGGAGCTTTGTTGGTAGAATCCTTGCCATTAGGATACGGGAAATCCCCGAGTTTTATGGCTTTGAGCATATCATCAGCGCCGTCCTGCTGAGCATAAGGCTCTTTTCCGGGCATCATGATCTGGAAAACGAGTGAAATAACAGCGAATATATCATCAGCCACAGTGCCCATGTATTTGCTTTTCTCTATCATTGTATAGTCATCGCTGATACGCTCCGGCGGTGTATACAGCGGCACACCTACAGCGCAGGGATACTCATTGATCTGGAAGGAATCGGTGTCAATGATAGTAACTTCACCTGAATGATTGACAATGATATTTTCAGGACGAACATCGCCAATGATAATGCCCTGATCGTGAAGGCTCTTGATAACTTTCAGGAGGGAAAGGCAAAGTTTAACGGTAGTACGGCGGTCAACGTTCTGACCAAAGAATTCACGGATAGTATTCTGAGAACCTATAAGCAGGTCACTCAGTGATATGCCGTATACTTTACGCATAGCGTAGCCGATAAGATTGCCATTCTCGTCCATGACCTCTCCCAGAGGGAATGCGACGTTATCCAGCCTGAGACCGGATTCAAGGAGAAGTTTGACCTTTGTACAGCTATAGAAAAGGCGCTCCGGAGTAACATCATGGGTCTTGAATATCTTTATAAGCACCTCAGGATTGTTCTCTGCCGGGTATATATCGCCCTCGCCGCCGTCGGCAATACTACTTCCGATCTTCAGGGGAACAGGCTTGCCGCTGTCATTCCTGATGTAAACTGTTGATGTGCTAAGGTAGCTTTCGCTGACCTTAGGAACATTGAACGGTCCCTTATACATATGTGCGGTATCGACAACGTGGAACTTTGCATTAATGTTTTTCTTTTTTTCATCTGGTGGTATTGGTTTGTGAGGCGAAAGGAAGCCATACTTGTTTATCTGCTTTACGATAACTTTTCTGCCTCTGCCACACTCGGCATACTCATGTGCCTTCCTGTCATTCTGAGTGATAAC
>CAMOEP010000170.1 GCA_946612185.1 uncultured Ruminococcus sp. | reverse complement strand
CACTTTGTTAAAATAAATATAATAACCGCCCATTACGGGCGGTTACTTGTTACTATGAATTTGGATTTTGTCTGCATATCTCCCGATACACCTTAGTCTGATTACTATTACGGCATAAGAGTTCCGCTGACGTTATATGTGCTGGAAGTTAGCAGCGGTTCCAAGTAAGTTGATGCTGTTTCTGACATTGCCTGAGCCTTAGCCAGAGCAACTCCCCCGTAGTGACTCATTTTACTGTGTATCTGGCTATCGACCAGGTACACAAATCCGTCCACTTCTTCATGAAGCGTAAGCCCTGCATCAGATAATGCCTTTTCCACTGTGCTTGCATTTATTTTTTTATTCTCAGGCAGTACTTTTTTGATCTGTTCAGGTATACTTGCAGGATCTTTATCCCATTTTTCTGCCAACTGCTTGCGGAAATTATTCATATTATTTTCCCTGTTTGACGTTATACCGCCTTCTGGCTGGAATTTATATGCAGATATAGGAGACTGGTCGATCACTCCGTCTTTTACCGTCAGTTCTTTTACATTCCATTTATCAAACGCTGCCTTCAACTCCTCATCACAGTTATCAGCAAGCTTTACCTTACAGTTTCCGCCGTTTTCTTTCAACTGAACTTTTGTGATCTTGTTTCCCTTTGCATCTACCTTAACAAAGTTTTTATTATCATCAGCTATCAAATTCTTGATTTTATTCTGAAAAACATTTTTGTCAGTGTTTAAGGCATCCCTGGCACTTTTTGTTGCCTGGTAAACTGATTTAGGTGCAAGCAGATTTTCAAGATCCTGATTTTTCAGATGAACCTGATGTTCTCCAATGAAAGTGCTGATTTTTTCAGCCTTTTCATTTATCTTTGACAACCACTTATTTGGCATTGTTTTCTGAACTATTTTTGATATCTCCGGTCCAAATTTTGTTATTACTTCTGACAGTGCTGATACTGCTGCTGAACAGCCTGCTCCAACAGCAGCGCCAATAAGGAACGAATCAAGAACTTCATCTGAGCTTTTGCCGTCAATTACAGAAAAAACCGCACTATTTGCACCCGATACAACCGCAGTTGAAAAAGAGAGCGTAGCATATCCGGCTAATTTAGCAAGAGCATCATTTGTAACCTTCATTCCAAGTTTTTCGACTACCTTTTTGGAAGCACCTGATGCAAGCATAGGGCATACCCATGCTAAAAGTGCTCATGATACAGAAGCAGCCGCAACTTTTCCCCAGCTTATATTTTTAAGTGTGTAGTTTTCAAAAACGACCTGGCAAAATACCTCTATTGCCGCCCCTGATACAACGCCAGTTAAAGGTGCTGTTGCCGGAACGAACACCTCAACAGCCAAACTTGCAGCTGCAACTATAACGCAGCTAACGCCCACAAGCCATTTTGTTGCGGCTTCCGGAGTTTGTGGGATATCTCCTGCAATATCAGCAACGATGATACCCTCCGGAGTTATTTGTATACATTCCATCGGGTCGATCTCATTGGCAATATCAATTAGTTCCGAAACGTCAAACCCCATGAACGTTTCATTTTGCTTTGAAAGAAGGAACGAATCAACAGCTTCCTGTGCGTAATAGACAATAGTCTCGGTATCCACTTTTGAAAAGTTCATATCCTGTTTTTCAAGAATTTCATTTATCTCCTTTTCAAGGGCGGAATAATCAAGCTGCTCGCTTAGTGAAGTTCCATTGACCAAGGTATATTCACCTAATTCCGTGTAGACCAGGTACTTGCCATCATCATAGGAATAAAGTGAGCCAAGGGACTCGTTGCAGTTGCCACGAACATAATCTTCTGCCTTGTAAAAAATTTCACCGCTGTCATTAACACCATATTGCAGATATTTTCCCCATACAACACAATGTTCCATGTAATCGGTCATCTCATAAGCATATACAAAGGCATAATCTGAACCTTCATAGTCAAGATCAATTATTTCAAGCCCTTCTTCGACAGCTTCTTCCGGTATATCAGGTTCGCCTATAAGGGAGATAAATCCTGCCGGGAAGAAGCCTGTTTTATCATCTGCCTCATAATAATCAGCATAGTCAGTATAACCGATACCATAGATCATAGAACCGTCCGGGAGTTCAAGCGCCGCATTGAAGACTGTATAGACATTCTCCAGATTATTCATCAGCAGACCATAAACAAGTGCGTCAAGATTCCCGGCATAGTCCTCCCAGTTGTAAGAAATGCTTACTGGTGTAACAGATTGCTCGCTTTGTGTCTGAATACTTTCAGTTATAGCTTCAACAATGGCATCAGTTGTAATTACCGGCGGTGCTGAGATCTGTTCAGAATTGCTGCTGTTTTGCGGCATACACCCTGAAAGAGAGGAACAGAGCAGTGTCAATACTGTTGATACGCTTGCTATTCGTTTAATGTTTTTAATAGCGTTCATACTCACTCTCCCTTTCACTTTTTATCAGCAGTATGCTTTTGTTTCATGTAGATTATCACTCCTGCTGATGACAAAACTGCAACGATCGCTAATGTCAGCACCCACTTCAAAATGCCTGTATTTTCAGTATCAAAAGTGGCTACAATTTCAACGTCCGATTCATTTTCCAATGTATATATACCGCTTTCAATTATATCGTCGCCAATGCTCCAGACAACGTCACTTTCAGGTGAAATGGATTCCGGCAAGGTAAGTACTTTTTCTGTATCAAAGGCAATTGTCTCCTTTGAAAGTTCCTTGCCCTTTTTGTCAACGATAGTAAGAGTGTATTCCTTGGCTTTCCATTTAGCTTCAAGCACTTTTGAGCCTCTGAATGTTATCTGCTCTATTTTATCAGTGTATTTGTTTCCGCTGTCATCTGTAAAGTACTCGAAATCATAACCATGCCTTGTGACCTGAGGGAGGGCTACGTTTCTATCGCCGTAAACTGCTGATATAGGAGCGATCTCCTCAATATCGTCATTTTTGAAGCTGATGGACGCATTATCTGATTCACATATCACAACGCTGAATCCATATGAATTTCCCAGACGGTCGATGACTTTTATCTTATACTCACCATTGACGTTATATGTATCAGGCATCTCCTGGTCAGCTACATAGTATTCCTGGGATTGTGCTGATTCAACATAAACCAATGAATATTTATCGTTAGGGTTTGACAGCTTGTCAATGTGAAAAGACTGAACTTTTATTGTTGTACCATCATCTTCCTTGCTGAATACTTTTGTATTTTCAGCACCGTTCTGTGAATATGTCAGTTTCAGTTCAGCAGTATTGTCATTTTCAGCAATGAATATCGCTTCATACTCTGTCTGATCACCGTACTTGTTGCGATCTGTTATGACTACCTTTCCGCTTGGGCATCTCATTTTCTGAAGCTGCTGTCCTACGCCTTTATTGTATGCTATTGAATACATCTTACCATTTACATCTGTGATAACAACGCCTGCTGAATCACATTGATACTTGTCCTTGATGAACTCAAAATCGTTATATCCAGTATCAACTTCATCGCTGTTTTCTACGTTGACAAATGCATACGGTTTAGGGCTGATTATAGGTATATCATCATTTGCGCAAAGTTTTTCCTTTTCGCCTTCGCCAAATATGATAACGGAGTTATTAAGTTCAAGTTTACGTAAATTTGCATTGTTTTCGATTATGTTATCTGTAAGCGTCTGATAGGTAAACTGTTCAGACATATCAAAATATCCTACTTTGACAGCCTGTGAAACGAAATACTCTATAGCTTCTGTAAGTTCCCACTTATCATTATACTTAACTTTCTGCTGCATATTAAAAGAACCGTTATATCTGAATGAGCCGTCATTTTGCGGTTCTACCATACCTTTTTCATAATTTCTTGCATATTCCTTAGCGGCTTCCTCAGAACTGAATACCTGTGTGATAGTGCCACTTGATGCACTCTTGTATGTTAGTCCGTAGTACATAGGATAAGAATCAGATACATTTGTCCGGGAATACTTTTCCAGTTTCTTCCTATTAATTACCGGTCCAGGTGCGCTGCCGTATGGTATAATATCAAATTCAAATGTAAATACCCTGTAATCTCCAGGCTTATCATCTGGTCGAGTGGTCAGTTCTGCCTTATAATGTCCGGGGGCTGTTATTTTACTGCTTCGTCGGGTACGGAGCGGTGACAGCTTTATTTCGTCACCAGTGATATTATTTCTGATAATACCGCTTATCGGCAGATACTGCTCGCTGACTGCGGCAATATCATATTCAGACAATCCGCCTTCATATGTTGGATAATCACCTTCTGAGTATATACGTTTACCGCTAATGAAACCTGCTCCGAAATACATCTTTAATGCATCTTCCGCTGACTGCCTGTCCACAAATATCTCAACTTTCCTTGTATCTCCTATAGCGCTTGTCAGCTCGATCTCGTACTTTCCGGATTCGCTGAACGATTGATCCTCTGGGATCGATACCTCTGCACCGTTCCTTTTCACAGTATAGCTTACCGTTGGATTAAGTGACGTATCTACCTGAAAACCAGTAACCGTTCCAGAACCAGAGAGAAGTGTTTCGGAATGCTTTTTGATCTTGATATTTACCTCGTCATCAGCTCCTGCAGTTTCGTTTTCTTCATCATTTACAGAAAGATTATGGAACGTTACAGCTTCCAGATCATTACTGCAAAGATAGATATTATAAACTTCAGTGAATCTGCTCTTGTCATCGTTGTTCTTTAGTTCATATGCAAAGATGACTTTCAGGTATAATCCGTTGATAAGCTCTGTTCCGTCAGGAGTATATATCAGCTTGTCGCCCTTATCCTTATATGACTTTGAGTAATCGGTGGTACTGAGTCCTTTTGCCAGCGCACCCTGCTCGACATTTTCCCAGTCTGTACCATTTTTTGATTTCTTTATTATCAAGGCACCTGTTTTGACTTTACCTGTTTTTACGCCGTATATAGTCTCTTTTTCTTTTGCACCATACTCATCAGAACAGAATTTACTGTTATCCGGACTTTTCAGCGACATAAAAATGCTCATGCTGTCACCGCTGAAACCATAGGCATCAACGTCATTAACTATACCGGTTCTTATCGGTTTTCCATAATTCTGGCATAATTTTATGTCGGTCAAAGCACTTTCACCAAATGAACTTTTGCCAGTAACACGATCAGGCGGATTTTCTGAATACTTTCCTTTCTCTCCGCCTTCATATAACTTTGGTGATATACTCAGCATTTCCGTTCCGTCAGTAACAGTTATGTTATGAGTGTATTCGTCGCCAAGCTTTGACTTCACACAAACTTTGTATTTACCGGCTTCTGATACAGTCTTCATATCGTCAGCGATAACTGGAGAGATATTGTCTTTTATCACTGAAACATCAAAGTCGCTTCCACCTTTGTCAATGATAAACCCGTCTTTAACCGCCTCGTTTTCTGAAACAGTTTCCCTTGTGTTCAGGCTTTTCAAGGTGACCGGATCATCACAGTAACTCAGATAAAACCTATACACCTCTGTTTCTTCCCTGATCTTGCGATCTTTTGATATAATTGTGTCATTTGACATTTCATAGGCAAATATGACACGATAGAAATACCCCTCCCGGATCGTTTTTTCGTCAATTGATCTAAAATCAATGAGATCAATTGTTTTATCCTTAAGACAACACCGCACAAAGAGCGCCTGACGGCTTTGCAGCGCATATACTTGCATATTTT
>CAMOEP010000169.1 GCA_946612185.1 uncultured Ruminococcus sp. | reverse complement strand
TGCGCTCTGAACTCAAGGACGACCTCGCCTGCGAGAACTTCCTCAACCATATCGCTAACAATATCGTCTACGCCGGACCATTTGCCGTTATTACCGCCTACTGCACCTACACTATCCGCAAAAAGGACAAGAACGACGAGTTCGCTGAGGGAGATGACGAGATATACCGCTACCTCCTTACCGCTATCTGCCCGGTAAGTACTGCCGATAACGGTTTCGTTTTCGACTCCGACAGCAACGAGATAGTCAAAAAGATACACACCGAACTTATCATAAGCAAACTGCCCTCCGACGGCTTCCTCTACCCGGTTTTCAGCAACCGCAGCGCTGACGTTAACCACGTTATGTACTACGCTAAATCTGCCGCTAAACCCAACACCTCTATCGTAGAGAACGTTCTCGGCTGTACTTTCGTTATGAGCGCTGAGAGCGAGAAGGCTTCATTCCAGAACATCATCAAGACCGTTGCCGGCGATGACCTGGACTATACCCTTATCCAGTCAGTGAATGAACAGATACAGAAAGTTGTTGAGGACAGCAAGGACGAGACTGACAAGGCAGTTCTCGACGACAGCCGTATAAAGTCCATTCTCACCGACGTTGGACTTTCCGAGGAGAGAGTGAATATGGTAGAACCGGTTTACGAACAGGTCTGCGGAAGCGTTCCCCTGACCGCCGCTAACCTTATCGAAACAAAGACCGTCGTAACCTCCCCCGGCATCACCGTGAACATCAAGCCCTCTGCCGCTGATAAAGTCCGCACAAGTGTATTCGAGGGACGCAGATGCCTGCTTATCGACCTTGACGACCCCACTATCGAGATAAACGGTCTGCCTGTTACATTACAGTAAAGCTATGATAACTTCCTGGAATATCAATAATATGGTTGGTACTCAGGACTGGTCGGAAATGGACGAAGCCGCCAAAGAAAATGAAAGAAAAAAATTCCGTGATGATATCATGAGTTACATTATTTCACGGCTCAATAATAAGAATGACGTTTTCTTCATACATGAACTTCCAAAATCTGAAGTGCAATGGTTATCGGACACGATAGCAGAAAAGCTTCCGGATTTCACACTGGCTGTTCCTGAATCTCCCGGCAAGATAAATACTGTCGCTGTATATGCACCCCAAGTCTACAATTTTGGCGTTAACCATTATATATGCTGCCGGGGAACTTACGGTAAAAAGAAGTTCGGTAACGGCGCATACATAAACCGCATTATCTGCCTGCGGAATAAAAAGGATAAACACCTGCTGGTGGGTGTCCATGTAAAAAGCGAAGACACGTTCACATTCTATCAGCTTCTCTCAAATGTTCATTCCGACCTGCCTGAGGATACCAGTGTGATCTATATGGGAGACTTCAACGCCTGCGCTCCCTACAAGCCTGCAAAAAGCCTGCTCTATGGCTTCATGTCACTTGGACTTGCGGATATCTGGCTTGAAAGCGGCGGAAGAAGTACCACGCAGACCCATAAGGACGGTATGCGTCTGGACTATGCGCTTACTGACAGCGGCTCAATACAAACTATGCTGAGGAAGTACAAAATGTACATCGACAATACCGTTCCGATGCTTTCCGACCACTGTCCTATCATTCTTTCCGAAAAGGCACTTGACGGACTTATCATGGCTGGAGAGGACTAAGAACCTATTCACCCTATGTGGACAGGTTCTAATACACAAAAACAGACCGCCTGGTTCAACTGCGAACCAAGCGGTCTTTTGTTTTGTATCATATATCAGAGGATAACTCCGTCAAGGTCATCGGAATCCACAAATTCCTGAACCCAGTAGTTCACGCCATCGACATTCACATATCCCACGCCGATAAATCCTATCCTGTCAGAGAGCATATTTGCCCTGTGTCCCGGTGAACTCAGCCAGGTATCAATAACAGACTGAGGGTCGGACTGTCCAGCTGCGATATTCTCCGCAACGAACCAGTAGCCGATACCGTAATCGTCGTATATCGAGAAGCCGCTGCTGCCGTCAGGACGTGTATGTGAGAAGTACTGCGCTATCTCCTCGCATCTTACCTGCGCCATGTCAAAAAGAGTCTCCGACAAGCGAAGCTTACTAAGACCATTCGCCGCACGAGCCTCATTTGCCAGCATTGCTACCTGCACCGCATACTCCGAGGTATCCGGACTCCAAAGCCCGGAATTTTCCTCCTCATAGGCAGGTTCTTCCACCGGCTCAGGGGGAGTATATTCCTCCTCAGCAGGGGGAGCGTATTCCTCCGGCTCAGGTTCAGGTTCTGGCTCATATACCGGTTCCGGTTCAGGTTCGGGTTCTGGCTCAGGAGCAGGCGCAGCCGGTTCTGGTTCAGCCGCAGGAGGGGGCGCAGGCGCAGCGGTAGTCACTACAGCCTGGGCAGTAGTTGCCGGGGCGGTGGCAGTGGTAGTTGCCGGTGCAGCAGTCGCAGTTGTCTTTACTGCGGAAGTTGCTGCCGTTGTCCTTGTGGAAGCCGAAGAAGCGGTAGTTTTCGCTGCTGTCGATACTGTCGTTGATACGGCAGTGACAGCGGCAGAAGCAGTAGTTTCCGCACCTTCACCATCGTTCTCAGCGGACAGGGAAATAATACTCTCATTATCCGTACCGCCATCGTTTGCCGAAGTCATATTTCCGCATGAACACAGGCAGACTGCCAATGCAGCCGCAAGAATTACCTTTTTCATACAAATTCACCTCTCAATATCAAATACAGGCTTTTGTATGATTATAACACAAGTTTTCAGGAATAGAAAGTGATTTTCGTAAATTAACCCGGAAATTGATAAATTTCTGCGTTTTGCACAAAGTTGATATACAGTTTTTGTGGGATTATGCGGACAGGTTCTTAGTCTCCAAGTATACTCGGTGCTGACTCTGATTCCTCCTTGATGCGGCGGCTTTTTGCGCTGGACGCAAGGTTCACGGCGGCTGACGCTATCGCCAGTACTGCCGGAATTATCGCCGGTATTATGCGCACCATATACATATCACTTATTGGGTTCATTGTGTAGTTATCCGCCCAGCCTGCTGCGTCCGCATGGCTTGCCACTTTATGCAGCATCGCAAGGCACAGAATAAGCCCTCCGGCACTACAGGTAATAGATATAACAGAAAGTATATTCCGCCGGAAAAGGCTTAAAATAGCGCCTGAAACCATAATTATACCAGAAGTGATAAGCAGTATACCAACCGTTTTCATTCCACCGCCGTAGCTGTCGCCGTTATATACCAGTCCTGCGCCGCTGAGACACACCATCATAAGCGGATAAACTGCGGTCAGAATGAGCATAATAACCCTGAGTATCACCAGTACCGCAGGCGTTTTCATCTTAGCCATTATGCACCGGCTTTCTTGCCTTGCAGGAAATATTTTCCACGTCCAGCCGGAAAACTGCAACGGAATTCAACCGTTCCGGGGGAAATTCCCAGTTATCCCTGCCGGTCGCCTGCTTCATGACAGCTTGCAGACCGGTGATTTTCTCGGCTGTATCCTCAGCGATACTGAATGTGCCGTTACCGATGATGCTCATATACTCAGCGGAATGATCGCAGGCTCTTTCAGCTTCAAGCAGACGGTAATTTCCGTCCACCTCGAATCCCACCTTCGGGCATTTCTCCGCAAGTGAGTACTTCCTTCCGCTTTTAGCCCCGTGAAACCACATAGTCAGCCTGTCGCCGGAAATAGTATACCCATAATTCAGGGGAACTATGTAAACATCACCATTGTCAGAAAATGCCACTCTCATTATCTGCTGACTGCTGAGAAAATCCAGCATTTCCTTTCTGTCAGTAACTTCTCTGTCTTTTCTTCTCATAATTATCACTCACTTTCATGACATATCTCCGGTCATACCGGGTACAATATAATTACCGGCATAAAGCCGGCTGGGAACTTGCAGAAGTTCCCAAGAAAGGACGATATATGCTGCCCATAAAAAGGATAAAACAAACTGCCGCAATAGTAATATCTGCGGCTATGGCTGCGGTTTTCGGCACAGCCGGGTACTACTCCTCAAAGCTGCCTGACCACATCGTCACCAGTGCCGGCAGCTCCGTGACATTTGCGGCGTACCCTGAGATACGATGCAGCGACGGCGCAACGCTTTCCCTTTTCGGGGCGATACCCGTCAAGACCGTCACCGTGCAGGATACCGGGGAAACTACCCTCCTTGCAGGCGGTCAGCCCTTTGGCATAAAACTCCTCATGGAAGGTGTCATGGTGACTAAACTGGGGCAGATAAAGACCGGAAACGGCGGTATATGCTGCCCTGCCCAGGACGCAGGCATCAGGGTGGGCGATGTGATACGCTATGCGGACGGTACTGCGGTAACGTCCAACGCCCAGCTTCAAGCCATGATAGCAAAAGGCGACACAGTTCACCTGGATATAGACCGTGACGGCGAGGATATCTCAGCGGAACTCATACCCGTTCAGTCCTATGGTTCGGGGAAATACCGGGGAGGAATGTGGGTTCGTGACAGCATTGCCGGCATAGGGACTATGACCTTCGTGAACAAGGATACAGGCGAATTTGCCGGACTCGGACACCCGGTATGCGACAGTGACACCGGCGGTATAGTGCCTGTTCACAGCGGTGAAGCCGTCCCTGCCACGATAACCGACACCCGCAAAGGTGAACGTGGTATACCCGGCGAACTTCATGGCAGTTTCGCCCGTGGCAGCAGCTACGGCATGATAACCTGCAACGACACTACCGGCATCTATGGCAGACTTACTGCTGAGGCGCTGGAGGATATGTCGGAGAATTGCCCGGAACTGCCGCTTGGCTGCCGTCAGGAGGTAACTGAGGGGGAAGCGTTTATACTCTCCACCGTTACCGGCGATGGCGTGAAAGCGTACACTGTGGCTATCGAGAAAATCGACCTATCCCCCGATGATACAAGGAATATGGTAGTACGCATCACTGACCCGGAACTGCTTGACATCACCGGCGGCATAGTTCAGGGTATGAGCGGAAGCCCCATAGTCCAGAACGGCAAGATAATCGGAGCAGTCACTCATGTATTTGTCTCCGACCCGACCAGGGGCTACGGTATATTCGCAGACACGATGTACACCAGATAAACAAAGCAGGGCTGCTACAGACCGGGCGAAAGCCCGAAACCTGTAACAGCCCTTTGCTTCAAATGATGTGCAGCACTGCCGCAGCTATATGGATACAGCCCCTCCCTGCCGGTGCAAACACTGGCTATGCAGCAATGCGTAGTAGCGAGAAAGAATCAGATTATCTGTTCTCCTCGCTGAAACCGCTGTCAACCAGCTCGATGAGAGCGTCTACAGCAGCCTTCTCGTCTGTGCCATCAGCGATAACCTTAACGTTTGTACCGCCAACGATACCGAGGGAAAGAATACCCAGAAGGCTCTTAGCGTTAACTCTGCGCTCTTCCTTCTCGATCCAGATAGAGGACTTGAACTCATTAGCCTTCTGAATGAAGAAAGTAGCAGGTCTTGCGTGGAGACCAACCTGATTCTTAACCATAACTTCTCTTACAAACATAATACAACTCTCCTATTCTCTGTGATGACTCCTCATGCGGGAGCAGAATCGATACGAACAATCAAGCCGGATTTATTTTTGACGGCTTTTCTGTTGCTGTATTAATTATACATTCATTTTTTTCAAACGTCAACGGATTTTTTGATGAAATTGTATTTATTCACATAAATTCTACATTTCAGTATAATG
>CAMOEP010000168.1 GCA_946612185.1 uncultured Ruminococcus sp. | reverse complement strand
TTTCAATATAATTATACAATATTCGCAGAAAATTATCAATTATATCTTGAAAAAAATTCAGAAATATTATATAATAAGTGTATATCTATCTGGTGCAAGCCAAGAAAGGACGTATTATGGGCGAACCACTAAAAAATCTCTTGATAATGCTTGGCGCTATTGTTATTATACTAATTCTGGTTATTTTGCTGTTCCGTGGAAAAAGCCCGGTTATGAAGTTCCTGAACCTTTTCTTCGAGGAGGACAAGAATTTTCCTCAGCAAAGACGGCAGACTGCTGCTTACCGTTCACCTGATGCACCTTCCCGTCAGCAGCCTCAGCAAATGTCCCACGACCAGCCGGATCAGCAGCAGTACAGCGAACCGCAGTACTCCGCTCCTAAGAAAACCGGCGAGCCTATCGTGGAAATGGCTACCCTTATCCGGAAATCCGATGACCGCCTGCGGATCATTGAGCGTGACGGCAGTCAGCGGCTTATCGACGCTTACTATGAACTGATTTTCGAGACTCGTAAGGGTCAGCATCTCAAAATTACCTGTTCCCCGGAAGCTTATGAGAAGATTCCTTTCGACGAGCAGGGGTCGCTTACTTACAGGCGTGGCGTTCTGGTCAAATTCAAAATGTACGACAGAACGGTTTACAATAACGAATGACAAGCGGGTGGCTGCGGTCGCCCGTTTTGGTTATGAGGTGAATTATGGTCAACTTTGGCAACGAGTGGGACGAGATACTGAAGGACGAATTCGTGAAGGACTACTACCTTCAGCTTCGCAAGACCCTTATCCAGGAGTACCGCACACAGCGGATATTTCCCGGTATGTACGACATATACAACGCTATGAAGCTTACGTCCTACAGCGATGTGAGATGCGTTATTATCGGGCAAGACCCTTACCACGGCGAGGGTCAGGCACACGGTCTGAGTTTCTCCGTGAAGAAGGGCATCGCTCCGCCGCCGTCGCTGGTGAATATCTTCAAGGAGATCCGGGACGACGTGGGCATTGATAATCTTGGAAAACACGGGGAACTTACCAAGTGGGCGCAGGAGGGCGTACTCCTCCTGAACAGCGTACTCACAGTCCGGGCGAACCAGGCAAGGAGTCACCACGGTATCGGCTGGGAGCAGTTTACTACCGATGTTATCAGGGTGCTGAACGAGCGTGAAAAGCCGATGGTGTTCATGCTTTGGGGCGGCGATGCCAAGCAGAAAGCCCAGTTCATCACCAATCCGAACCACCTTATTCTCCGTGCAGCTCACCCAAGTCCGCTTTCGGCGTACAACGGCTTCTTCGGCTGCCGCCATTTCTCACAAGCAAACCAGTTCCTCAATGACAGGGGACTGGGTGTGATAGATTGGTCTATTGATTGATCGTTGTCCTCACGGAGAACCGTGAGGACTGTTTTAAAGCCAAAAATCTTACTATTTCGGGAGGTTTACTATGAAAGTTAGAGAGTATTTTGATAAGAAAACCGTCTTTTCCTTTGAGGTTTTTCCGCCTAAGAAAACAAGTCCCGTGGAGGTCATATACCAGACCCTTGATGAACTCCATGATCTGCACCCCGACTTCATCAGCGTTACTTTCGGCGCTGGCGGAAGCAGCAACAATTCCCATGCTATCAACGTTGCCAATAAGATAAGGGAATCCGGCGTTACTCCGGTTCTCCACCTGCCTTGCATCAACTACGACAAGCAGGAGATCAGCGCTGTTCTTGACCAGATGAAAGCAAACGGCATCGAGAACGTTCTCGCCCTGAGAGGTGACATAAATCCCGATATTCCGCCGAAAAAAGAGTTCGCCCACGCAAGCGACCTTATTACATTTATAAAGTCACAGGGCAATTTCGACATCGCCGGCGCTTGCTACCCTGAGTGCCACCCGGACTGCGACTCTATCGACGAGGATATCGCTAACCTGAAAATAAAGGTTGACGCTGGTGCTGACCACCTTATTTCCCAGCTTTTCTTCGATAACGACTGCTTTTACAGCTTCATTGACAAGGCAAGGAATGCTGGTATCAGCGTTCCGGTGGAGGCGGGTATAATGCCGGTAGTCAACAAGAACCAGATCGAGCGCATGGTCACTACCTGCGGCGCAAGTCTGCCCAGAAAATTCGTAAAGATCATGCAGCGCTATGAGCATAACCCCGAAGCCCTCCGGGATGCCGGTATCGCTTACGCTATCAACCAGATAGTTGACCTGGTTGCAAGCGGAGTTGACGGAATCCACCTGTACACCATGAATAACCCCTACGTCGCCCGGAAAATCAGCGAGGCTGTTCAGGGGATAATCAACGCATGATCTCCCTATGTCCCATATCCAAATCCGAGGCGGCAAGGTATATGGGCGTAAAGGGTTCGCCGGACGAAAATATCTCAGGGATACTTGACAGGTGCGAGGAGGAAGTGAGGAAAAAACTCCGCCCGAATTACGTCTACCGTGAAGCTGCGGTGGAATTCACTGACGAGGGCGTGTGGCTTTCCGGAATGACTGTTCCGCTGACGGGGGAGGATATCCGCCGTCATTTGCAGGGCTGCACACGAGCAGTCACATTCGCTGCTACGGTTTCCGGCGAGGCGGATAAGCTGATACGTCAGGCGGAAGTACGGGATATGGCGGAGGCACTGGCAGTAGACTGCCTTTGCAGCGCCGCTATCGAGCAGGTCTGTAACAAGGCGGAGGAGGAGATATTCTCCACGGTAAGCGCTCCCTACCGTACATGGCGATTCAGCCCAGGTTACGGCGATCTGCCCATAACTGTCCAGAAACCGCTTCTTGCTATGCTAAACGCTCAGCGACGTATCGGTCTGACGGTCACGGAAAGCTGCCTGCTTATCCCCTCGAAGTCCGTGACGGCTATAATCGGCATATCCGACCAGCCTCTCCACCTGGAAGGAAAGTCAGGCTGTGCAAGCTGTAATATGGCAGACAGATGCCAGTTCCGTCATAATGGCGGCTGTGGAAAAAAGTGACTGATGCAGCACCGCATAAAGACCTTTTGTGGCTTTGTGCGGTGCTGCTTTAATAAGCTTAAAATACTATTGCAATGTTACAATTATTGTGCTATATTTATATGAAATTTGAACATTGACACCAAGCCTTGAAAAATGTTATAATAAAGAAAATGTACAAATTAATACTGCTGCGTCCTCTTTGTTAGCAGTAAATAATATATAAGGAGTTACGAAAATGTTCAAGACTAAAGCTTTCATTTCTGCGCTGCTTCTGTCCGTTTCAGCTTTGGCTCTGGCTTCATGCGGAGGTGCTTCCAACTCCTCCTCAAGTGAAAATGAGTACGCCAATGTTGATGTAGATTCTGAGGTCAGAAATACTGTCAGCGACCGTGTAAATAACTCTGAACTTCTCACAGGTGAACTGGAGAACAAGACTATTAAATGGATGGCTAACTGGGATATCAACCCCGATGCTTCTGGTAAAAATAAGCCTACCGAACTGGTAGCATTTGAGGAAAAGTACGGCGGCGTTATCGAGTATCACGCTGTTGACTGGAGCGCAAGATACGAAAAGCTGGCTGAGTCTATCAACAGCGGCGAGGGTATCGACTTCTTCTACGCAGGCGATATGGACGCTTTCCCAAAGGGTGCTGTAAGAGGTATGTTTACCCCCGTTGACGATTATATCGACTTCGAGTCACCACTCTGGGAGGACGTTAAGGAAGTAAACGACCAGCTTATCTGGGACGGCAAGCATTACTGCGTAGTTACACAGTCTACAGGAGATAAGGTTGCCTGCGTTTACAACAGAAAGACTATCCAGGAAGCAGGTCTGACTGACCCGGCTGAACTTTATGAGGACGGCGAGTGGGATTGGAACGCTTTCCAGGATATGCTCCAGAGTTTCGTTGATGTTGATAAACAGCACTATGGTATCGACGGCTGGTGGTTCGAGTTTGCCCTTATGGAAACTACAGGCTGCCCTGCTGTTACTATCGAGGACGGCAAACTGGTAAGCAATATCGGCAAGCCCGCTTTCGAGAGAGTGCAGAACTGGCTGTATGAACTGAATACAACAGGCTGCATCGCTATCGGCGTGGGTGACTACGGCTGGACTGCTCACCCTGAGTTCGTCGGTGAAGGCAAGGTGCTGTTCTACCCTGTTGGTCTGTATACTTTCTACACCAAGCCTGAGGACTGGAAGGGTCAGTTCGGTGAGGACGCATTCTTCGTTCCTATGCCCAAAGATCCTGAGGCTGATGAGTACTATATCCCCGTAGGTATGGAAGCCTACACTATGGTCAAGGGCGGTCAGAACCCTGAGGGCGTGGCGAAGTTCCTTGACTGCAAGAGATTTGCTATTATGGACGAAGGCACTAAGGAAGTTGCTGACCAGCAGTTCCTTGATGACTACGGCTGGACTGATGAAATGATTGCAATGAAGGACGAGATGCAGCGCCTTGCTGACGAGAACCCGGCTTACGATCTGTCTACCGGTGTATCCACTGACTGCGCTGACCTTCTGGATAACCAGCTCAGAGCAGCTTCAAGAGGTACTCCCTGGAATGAGACTTACGACGCTATCTCTGCTACTCTGGATACCTATCTGGAGGAGGTAAACTCTAACCCCGTTGCGAATACAGTGCAGTAAAAAAATGACGTAATATAGCTGAATATGTTAATATATAAGTTATATCGCCTTTTGATATCAGTTAATTTTTGCTAACGTCCACAAAAACTATTGCAAATCGTTCTGGAATATGATATAATTATCTTACGGAAGCAAGTTGATAGAAAGGAGGGTATGATTTATGCAGACTGTTCTTGTTACTGGCGGATGCGGCATTATCGGCAGATATATCTGTTCCGGACTCCTGAAAAAAGGGTGTACAGTCATTGCTGTGGACAGAGAACCTTCCGATTATAACGAGGGTAAACTGCGCTACACTTTCGTGCAGTGTCAGCCGACAGATAAGGCTACCCTCAGTGAGTTATTTGAAAACAATAAGATAGATGTGTTTATTCATGCAGCCTGCACAGTGGATAATGACCTTGACCCTATCATTACAGAGGCTCAGATCACAGAATCCAAGCAGGTGGATAAGTTCATCTACCGTTATGCCCTGACTGAAAATGTCAAGAAGGCAGTACTCCTCAGTACCGATCAGGTGTACGATTTCCCCAATACTCGTGAACCTATCCGTGAGGAGGACGACATCAAAACTAAGACTAATTACTCTATCATGAAGTATGAGTCCGAGAAGGCTTTTGTCACTGAACTGAAGCATCATACCGATGTTATGGGCTGTATCGTAAGGTATGCGCCGGTGTATACCCTTAATTATACCGAGAACCTTATGGCAAAGATAACAGACCCACGGGACGGCGGAAAGTTCGTTTACGGAAAGGGTCAGTACGGTTTTCAACTGTGCTGCGTTCATAATCTGGTCGATTTTATACTCTGCTTCGTACTGAATGCAGATGATATGAAGTATGCCGGAACATATAATATAGGCGACAAACAGCTTACGACTGCGGCTGATATCATAAGCTTCATGCGTGAGAAGCACCACTTAGGTGCAGTTCTTCAAAAAACTCCCAGCGGCTCTATATCTTCCAAGATAAAGGGACTGTTTGGCGGCACAAGCAAGGAGGAAAAGACCAACTACCGTTATCTTGACCTTACTAAGCTGGAGTACAACAATATGCTTGATACTACCAAGGCTTCCAAGCTTGCAGCCACATTCCGGTGGGACATTCACAATACCAAGTAGGGCGTGTTGACACTATAATAATGCGCAGATTTTTGAGCAGAATTTCTACGCA
>CAMOEP010000167.1 GCA_946612185.1 uncultured Ruminococcus sp. | reverse complement strand
CCCCTTAGGTTTTCCCCTCTGGACTCCCCCTTTCCTGAACCCCCTTTTTCCCCTCCTTTGCCGATTTTTCCCGGCACCGTTTTCTGGAATTTATCTGTCGAAATAGCACGCTTTCTCTCGCCGGCTTGTTTGTCCGTCGTCCACATTTTCACGGCTGACGGCAGCTTTCCTGTATGGCGGAAAATGTATCATGGAAAGTAAATGCCGTTGCCCTGCTTTTTTTATCCCCGGACATTGACAAATCATAATCAAAGTAGTATAATATGTAATGACGTTTAATGAGAGATATTTTTGAAAAGGAGTTTTTTTAATGGACACTGAAACATATAGTAAATACGAGATCATCGACGCTCATGCCCATATCTTCCCGGAGAAGATAGCTGAGAATGCTACCGTTAATATCGGCAAATTCTACGATATCCCCATGGAAAGCTGCGGCGTTTCCGAGAAGCTTCTGGAAAGTGGCAGAAAGATCGGCGTTGCTCAGTATCTCGTTTGCTCAACTGCTACCACTCCCCACCAGATCAGCGCTATCAATACTTTCATCAGGGCTGAGTGCGACAAGCACCCCGAATTCTTCGGCTACGGCACTACTCACCCCGATTCCGCTGACCTGAAAGGCGATATCCAGCAGATCATCGACCTGGGACTTCACGGGGTCAAGCTGCACCCGGATTTTCAGGAGTTCAACGCTGATTCCCCGGAAGCTTTCCGTATCTATGAACTTATGGAGGGCAGACTTCCCCTTATCATTCACTGCGGTGACGCAAGATATGACTGGTCTGCGCCTCACCGCATCGCCAATATCTGCAAGACTTTCCCTGGTCTGAAAGTTCAGGCGGCTCATATGGGCGGATATCAGTGCTGGAGCGAGGCTGACAAGTGCCTGCCCGGTCTGCCGAACCTTTTTATCGACATCAGCAGTTCAATGCCGTTCATGTCAGCCGAGGAGGGCGCTGAACGTATCCGCAGATTCGGCGTTGACCGCAGCTTCTTCGGCGTGGACTTCCCCATGTGGAGTCATACAGAGGAACTGGAAAGATTCCTGGCTATGGGCTTCACTGAGGAGGAGAACCGCATGATCCTTGCAGACAACTTCAAGCGTTTCATCGCTATGTAACAGGAGTACATCATGACAATAAACAGCAAAGACGACCTCATAAAGCACATAAACCGGGTCATAATCTCCCCGGAGAAAATCGCTGAAAGGATAAAGACTGCCGGTGAACTTATTTCCGGCTGGTACGACGGCACGCCTATACTTCTGGTGAGTATTCTCAAAGGCTCGTTCGTGTTCATGGCTGACCTGGCAAGAGCCATTGACGTTCCCTGCGAGATAGGGTTCATGGCGGCGCAGAGTTACTACCAGGGTACTCAGTCCTCCGGCGTGGTAAACATCACTATGGACTTAGCCCAGGACATCAGCCGCTACAATGTGGTCATCGTGGAGGACATTATCGACACCGGACGAACTCTGAACGACGTTGTTAAACTCCTTAAAGCAAGGAATCCCAAGTCTCTGAGAGTTGTCACACTTCTGGACAAGCCGGAGCGCCGTGTGGTGGACTTCAAGGCTGATTTTTCCCTGTTCACTATCCCCGACCTTTTCGTTATCGGCTACGGTCTGGACTTCGGTGAGTATTACAGAAATCTTCCGTATATTGCCGAATACTGCGAATGATCCCAATTCTCCCCTGCTCGTCAGGGGAGTTTTTTTGCCGGAAGGTATTGCATAATTGCGGGTTATGTGGTAGAATATTACTATTCTTACAAGGGAGGTCTTTCCTGTGATACGACCATATAAATGTCTCGCTGCACTACTTTCAGCGATCATGCTCACCGGCTGTGCAAACTCTCAGCCAGCAACAGATAATGAACCAATTACCACTGAACCGGATACCACCGGGACTGTCAGCCAATCGGAAGAACTCGCACCGTCCGGCGTGCTTCCGGTCATTGATATCAATACCCTGGACACCGATTCTCTCGACTTCGTTACAGAACCGGTCGCTCAACACGTTGCGGAGTCTATCGCTTCCTGGACTCCCGGCTATGTCATGCCGCCTGCGCCGTACTACAAGGAGTGTTCGTTGTCTATGAACGGCGCTGACGGAAGCAGTATTATAACCAGTGCTGATGCACAGGTGAAAGTTCGTGGGAACTGGACTACCGTTTATGATAAAAAGCCGCTGAGGATAAAGTTCTCCGAAAAGCAAAACGTCGGGATATCCAGCGGTGAAAGTTTCAAAAACTGGCTGCTTCTTGCGGAGTATAAGGACGGCTCAATGCTGCGGAACAAGGCTTCGTTCAACATGGCTGAGAGTATCCTCGGCAGCGACGGACTTTACTGCACTGATTCCCAGCTTGTGGAAGTGGTCATCAACGGCAGCTATCAGGGCGTTTACCTGCTCTGCGATATGCAGCAGACCGGCAGCGGCAGAGTTGACATCACCGAGCCGGAAAAGAACTACACAGGTACGGATATCGGCTATTTTATGGAGTTTGACGGATACTATACCCAGGAGGACTACCTTCGTTCCTTTGATATCACTTATGCGGATAACGCTCCGCTCGTTCCATTCGACGGCTCGGACAACAGCAAGAAAAAAATTCACCCAACTGATGATGAACCTGTCGGCTATACTATCAAGAGCGATATCTATTCCCAGCAGCAGCACGATTTCATTGCGTCCTACATGGAAAATGTCTATCGGATAATGTACAGCGCTGCCTACGATGATTCCGCTTACGTTTTCTCCGATGACTTCTCCACCATTCAGGAAACTACGGATATCACTCCCCGTGAAGCCGTGGAAATGGCTGTAAATACCGATTCTCTTGCGGATATGTACATCATCAGCGAGCTTACCTGCGATGCGGATATCTACTGGTCAAGCTTTTTCATGGACGTGGACTTCGGCTCTGACGGCGACAAACGACTTACCTTTGAAGCCCCATGGGACTTCGACTCCGGTCTTGGCAATAAAGACCGCTGCGCTGACGGTACAGGCTTTTACGCCGGAAATATCGTCCCCGACGTTAACGGCTGCGGCGAACATATCAACCCCTGGCTGAATGTTATGTTACGTCAGGAATGGTTCAGGGATATCGTCCGCCAGAAGTGGACTGACGCTTGGGAAAGCGGTATTTTCGACGATACCGTAAGAATGATCCGCTCCGATTCTGAAACCTGCTCCGCCGCTTTTGATATGAACTATAAGCGCTGGAATAATCTGGTGAATAACTCGGATTTTGTAGGTGAACTCACTAAAAAAGCTGCAAATTGCCGCACTCATCAGGAAGCTGCTGATTACCTTGCTGAATGGCTTGAAGCAAGAGTAGAATTTCTCAACAGCCAGTGGCACGAATGAAACGGCGCTTCAGTTTTCTTGCCCTTTGGCTTTGCTGTGCGGTACTCCTCCTTACAGGCTGCACTCCGCCTTGGGCAGCTCAGAATTCCCAGTTTCCAGAGATCTCTGCTTCCGGGGAACTGCCGGACATTGCTGGTGTATTCGATTACAACAGCGTTCCCGCTTTCTCAGGTGTGCCATATGCAGAAGTAAACGATAATTTCCCATATTTCCAGAAGTCCGACCTGACCACTTCTTCTTACGAGTACTACTCCCCTCTTGACCTCCTCGGACGCTGCGGTGAAACGTTCTCCTGCATCGGAACGGATATTATGCCCACCGAAAAACGTGGGAGCATCGGCATGGTCAAGCCAACTGGCTGGCAAATGGACAAGTACGACTTCATCGACGGAAAGTACCTCTATAACCGGTGTCACCTTCAAGGATTCCAGCTTACCGGCGAGAATGCCAATGAGCGCAATCTGATTACCGGCACTCGTTACCTGAATGTTCAGGGTATGCTGCCCTTTGAGAACGAAACAGCCGATTATGTGAAGTCCACCGGAAACCACGTTCTCTACCGTGTTACCCCGTATTTCAGCGGCTTGGAACTGGTTGCAAGAGGGGTTCTCATGGAAGCTTATTCCGTAGAGGACGGCGGCAGCGGCGTGTGCTTCTGCGTTTTCTGCTATAACGTCTGCCCCGGTGTGGCTATCGACTACTTCACCGGCGAGAGCGATATCGCAGAAGTTCCCGTAACTACTACGGTTCAGGAAACTTCCTCTGCTGCGTCACAGGCGCATAACTGCGACTTCGTGCTGAACACAAGTTCCCTGAAGATACATCTGCCGGACTGCGAAAGTGTTTCCAAAATATCAAGCCACAACCGACAGGAGTTCAGCGGAAGTATTGACGAACTCCTCGAAAAGGGCTACACTCCCTGCAAGGTCTGCAAGCCCGACCAGAATAAATAGCGAAAAATCCCCCTGATGCAAAATCAGGGGGATTTTTATTACTTTTTGATAGCCGAGAATATCACCATAGACCCTTCCGTCTGGAACTCCTCGATGTCAAACGCTTTCTCAAGCCGCCTGCGAAGTGTTCCGGCTGTATCAAAGGGAGGCGTGAACCAGCCCTTTCTCGCAAGTACGCCGGATACAAGCACATCTGTCACCTTCGACCTGCCTTTGATGTAGCAGCAGCCCATAAACTTTCCGCCACGTCTGAGTACTCGGTGAGTTTCCCGGAATGATGCCTTCTTATCGGGAAATGCGTGAAAACCGTTCATACTCAGCACTATATCGAATTCACCGCTTCGGAACGGCATATTCCCCACATCGCCCTGAACGAATTTCACACTTTCACCCAGTCTGCTGCGTGCCTTGTTCAGCATATCTTCGCTGTAGTCAAGACAAGTTATCTCTGCGTCCGGCAGTTCACCGTATTTTTTATGTGTGAATACTGCCGTGCCGCAGGGAACATCAAGCAGTTTCCCGGAAAAATCACTGGGTATGAATCCCATAACTTTCTCCGCTATCTGGCAATCGTCAACGCCGCCCCAGAAAAGGTTTATGTACAGCTTGCTCCACCATTTGCTCCCTGTGAGAACGCTGTCGTATATGTTCTGTGAACTTTTGTAGGACTGGCTTATGCGGCTATAATTCGCCTTCGCACTTCCGTCCGCCGGTTTGCGTGCTACACAATGAAGCCGAAAAATTCCACGACACTCAAATGACTCCATAACAAGCCCTGCCCGATTGCAAAGTTTCTCGACCTCGTCCCTATTGTAAACGTGAACGTCGCCGTGACCAGTCAGGTTCGCCGCCGGTACTTCGATATTGTTCATCACCCATATCAGCGCAGGACTGTCGGAGGTCATATCCCTCAGAATAAGCCTGCCGCCCGGACGAAGTACACGGTATACGCTGTTGAAAAAGTTCTGGACGTTTGGGTAGTGATGAAAACTTTGACAGCATATTACCGCATCAAATGAGTTTTCGGGAAACGGCAGATTTTCGCAGTCTCCTACTACCAAGTCAACTCCCGGCATATTCTTCGCCCTTGCCACCTCTATCATTTTCGGCGTAAGGTCGATACCGGTGTAGTGCTTTTCCGGAAAACGCTCCTTCAAAAGCGTCAGCATCGGTGCTGTTCCGCAGCCGCAGTCAAGTAGTTCCTCAAACGGCTCTTTTTCAAGTTCCGCCAGAACGTCCGGGTAGTCCTTTTTGCACATTTTGTAAACGCCTGCCCGGTCAGTCTCATAAACTTCCGCCGCCTTGGAGAATTCCTCTATCGAAAGCTGCTTATAGTCTTTCTGTCCCATAATAATCCCCCTTTTCATCATTGTATAATGGCAACACCGCACAAAGACCGCCTGACGGTTTTGCGGCACATCTGCCCCTCATATTTTCCGGCATCTGCACCACAATCTCTGTGC
>CAMOEP010000166.1 GCA_946612185.1 uncultured Ruminococcus sp. | reverse complement strand
GTCAGGAGTTCTTGTCAACCTCATGGAACTTCTTCAGGTTGCCGATCTTCTCGTTGCGCTCGTCAAGGATACGCTCAACCTCTGTCCACTCAAGTCCCTGATTCGCACAAAGAACCATAACGTGATACAGAAGGTCGTTGATCTCGTTCATCAGCTCGTCATTGTCGCCGTTCTTGGCTGCGATAACTGTCTCTGTAGCTTCCTCGCCTACCTTCTTGCAGATCTTGTCTACGCCCTTATCGAAAAGGTAGCAGGTGTAGGAATTCTCAGCCGCATTGCCTGCCTCGAACTGCTTCTTTCTCTCCTTGATTACCTCGAATATTTCGTGATATACTGACATATTACTTGTCCTCCTCATTATAGATCTCATTGAAAAAACAACTGTAGCTTCCTGTGTGGCAGGCTACTCCTGTCTGCTCCACATTCACCAGCAGTGTGTCATCATCGCAGTCGCCGTATATGGAGACTACCTTCTGCAAATTGCCCGATGTTGCGCCTTTGTTCCAGTACTCCTGGCGTGACCTGCTCCAGAACCAGGTGTAACCGGTCTCTAAAGTTTTCCGCAGGCTCTCCTTGTTCATGTACGCAAGCATCAGCACGGTCTTGGTGTTGACCTCATAGCATATCGCCGGGATAAGTTCCCCTTTCTTGAAGAACCTGTCCAGGTCATTTATATCAATTTTTACCATAACTGCTCCTTATGTCCAGAGTGATGTGATGAACAGCGGCGACGACTCCTCAGAGCGCTTGAAACCGCAGTTCTCGTAAAAGTTTATCTCCTTGTCGTAACCGATAACGGCTATCCTAAGATAGTCCTTGTAATGCTCCTTCGCCATGTCCACCAGCGTCCTGCCTATCTTCTGCCCCTGATGCTCCGGGTCGATGAGAAGATAGTGGATATAGGCGTTCATGATGCCGTCGTCCATTGCGCATATCATTCCCACAAGGGTATCGCCGTCCCATGCGCTGTAGACGGTGCTGAAATTCTTCATGGCGACTGCAAGCTTTTCCGGAAAATGTCCGGACGACCATTCCACCGACAGAAACAGCCGTTCAAGCTGCTGCGGGGTGAAGTCATGGGTGTCTTTGTAAGTTATCATGGTATCCTCCATTAGTCCTTCCGCCTGACAGCGAATTATGAGCATTTCGCAGAATAACGGGTCATCTGCCGGCATATTTTCAAGCATCTGCCGCAGACGGCGCTTTCCTGTCCGCTTGTCAAATACCGCAAGGATCCGGACAATAAGCCGCTGACTTGCCAGACTTTCCTCAATGCTCTGGCTGAAAAATTCATTGCAGGCTGAGTAGAATATGCGCTGGTCAAAATAGCCGTGTTTCTCAGCATACAGCCCCGCCTGGCGCATCAGTTCCATATAGTCCCCGGAGGGATACATCTGCATCAGTTCATGGCATCGCCCGTATGTACCCTTGTATTTACCAAAGTAATCGGCTTTCATCACTTCCTCGCCGTCAAAGCGTATCGCCACCCGTCCGGCGTGGTCATGGGCGTGATGATAGCGGGTAATGAAGTAGCTGAGCCTTCCCCTGAGTGAGGGAGCAAGGAATTCCTCCTCTAAGCGTTTGCGTGTGGCAGACCAACTCATAGTATCTCCTTATCAGGGGTACTGCTCCCCTATTTCGTACATATTTTACTCGTTCTCAGTAGCCTTTATGCCCTCATAATTCTCAATTTCCAGGCTGAGTCCATATCTTGTCCATAGTTACCTAACGATAACGCCTTTGCTGCGGCAGTAGTCCTTGACCTGACCCACTGTCAGTTCACGGAAATGGAAAAGCGATGCCGCCAGTGCAGCAGTAGCGCCGGTTTTCTCAAAAACCTCGGAGAAGTCACCGATCTTACCTGCTCCGCCGCTGGCGATAACGGGTATTGAACAATTGTCACAGACTGCTTTCAGCATGGGTATGTCGAAGCCAGCCTTAGTGCCGTCAGCGTCGATGGAGTTCAGGCATATCTCGCCTGCGCCCAGGTCTTCTATCTGGTGAACCCAGTCGATAAGGTCGATACCCATATCCACACGTCCGCCGTTGATGTAGACCGTCCACTTATTTTCGGCAATTTTCTTAGCGTCGATGCCCACGCAGATGCACTGGCTTCCGAAAATGTCAGCGCCGTCCTTGATAAGCTGGGGGTTCTTGACCGCCTGGGAGTTCACGGAAACCTTGTCCGCACCTGCACGCAGAGTGTCCCTGATATCGTCAACGGTCTTGATTCCGCCGCCAACTGTCAGCGGAACGAAAACCTTCTTTGCAGTCTCCCTTACCACGTCCAGGAAAACTCCCCTGCCCTCAAATGATGCGGTTATATCGTAGAATACTATCTCGTCAGCGCCCTGTCTGTTGTACTCCTCAGCGCACTCCACCGGGTCACCCACTTCACGGATGCCCTCGAAGTTAACGCCCTTTACCACCTTGCCGTCACGCACGTCAAGACAGGGGATAATTCTTTTTGCAAGCATATTTTCAGCTCCTTATCGTTTAATCAGTTCCGCCATAGCGCCGTAGTGGAGAATATCAAATTCCTCCGGGGCGATACTCTCTAAAAGGCTCAGATGCTCCTGCTCCCACCGGGCGACCTGCTCCGGCGAAAGCGATGCACCAACTCCACGGCAGGCTTTCATTCTGCCGTTCCAGCGCTCTCTGGTGAAGTGAACGTCCAGCCGGTACTCATCGTGGAGAACTTCCTCGAAGTATTTGCCGTAGCAGTCGGGAATGAATATCCTGTGCATTGTCTCTCCTGCACCAGTCCAGCCGGGGTTAAATTTCAGCACAAGTTCCTCACTTTTCCCGGCGATAGCGTCCTCAAAAGGCAGCCACGCCATATACAGCACCAGCAGTCTGCCGCCCTTTTTCAGCATACGCCACAGCTTCTCCGCCACGTTCTCATGGTCGAAGTACCAGAAGCACTGGCAGGCGGTTATCACGTCGAAAGTTTCGTCCGGGAAGTCCACCTTCTCGGTGGGACAGGCGATATAGTCGATGTCCATACCCTGAGAGAGAAGTTTTGCCTGCTCTATCTGGTTTTCGGAGATGTCCGCACCAGTCCACTTTGCGCCGAAACGGTACATATTCCGGGGAATAACGCCCGTACCCGTTCCCAGGTCGAGAACACGCTGACCGTCCTTGCACAGTCCACGGCTTATGATGCGCTCATAGAACTGCTCCGGGTAGATGTCACGGTATTTTGCGTAGTCAGCGGAAGTTCTGCCCCAGTCGAAGGGTTTTCCGCCGTCGATGTTCTTGTCGGTAATGTCCATAGCGCTTACCTCTGAGCGTACTCAACAGCCTCACGGAGGTCGAGAGTGCCTTTATACAGAGACTTTCCGCAGATAGTGCCGTAAAGTCCCATTTCCTTGCAGGCGATTATGTCCTCCATTGTGTGAACACCGCCGCTGGCAACTATATCCGCCCTGCCCTTGGTTGCATCGTAAAGCGCCTGAAGCTGCTGACGGTTCACGCCGGAGAGAGTGCCGTCCTTTGAGATGTCGGTGAAGATGAAGTACTTCACGCCGGAATCTATCATAGCGTTTGCAAGGTCGATATAGTTCACATCGGAGCTTTCAAGCCAGCCCTCAGTAGCCACCATACCGTTCATAGCGTCTATCCCTACCACTATCTTCTCGCTTCCGAACTTCTCTACGGCATCACGGACGAGCCTGGGATTTTTCAGGGCAACAGAGCCGAGGATAACACGGCTTATACCCATATCAAGGTACTCGCTGATAGTTTCCAGTGAGCGGATACCGCCGCCCAGTTCAACTTTCAGGGAAGTCTTTTCAGCAACGTCGGTGTATATTCTGGTATTCACGGGTCTGCCTTCCTTAGCGCCGTCCAGGTCAACCATGTGTATCCATTCAGCGCCGGCGTTCTCGAAGCTTTTAGCGGTCTCCAGGTAGTCGGAAGCCACTTTCTCCACGGTGGAGAAGTCGCCCTTGAACAGCCTTACGCAGTTGCCGTCTTTAATATCTATTGCGGGGAAAATTAACATATCATTCCTCCTGTTGGTTAGTTGTTTTTTTACGGAATGTCTTTACAGCCAGAACTATCCACACTATAAGGATAATCAGTACAAAAGGACTCCAGACCATAGCTGCGAACAGTCCGTCAAATCCTGCGAGCATATCGTCATCGTCGGTAATGCTCAGCCAGTTGCCTTCAAGATAAAGCAGAGCAAGAGTCAGTACCATAGCAATGGTGTACGCACAAAACCTGCCGATGCTTGTAAGTTTCAGCAGTACCTTGAAAACCAGATTATGCAGAAGAACCGGTTCAAGTACAAATAAAACAGGGACTGCAACTGCCAGTACTGATGACAGCGCTCCGCTCATATCAGCTTTCCGAAACTGCGAAGTATTTTAAGACCAGTTTCGCCGCTTTTTTCCGGGTGGAACTGTGCGCCGAAAACATACTTTCCGTCATAGACAAGTGCCGGGACTTTTCCGCCGTACTCGCTCCATGCGGCGATGTACTTATCATCGCACTGCGCCTTATAGGAGTGGACGAAGTAAACGTACTCATCGTCACCGATATTTTCAAGGAGCGGGCAGCCGTTCTGCTTTTCAAGCTTATTCCAGCCCATGTGGGGGATTATAAGGTCGGGGGCATCTATTTTGCGGACATCGCCGGGGATAAGTCCCAGACCATCGCACTCCTCAAATTCGTAGCCCTTGCTGAAAATAAGCTGCATACCCAGGCAGATCCCCAGAAACGGCTTCTTAGCGGCTTCTTCCTTGATAGTGCCGATAAGCCCGGACTTTTCCAGCATCTCCATAGCTGCCGGAAATGCGCCGACTCCGGGGAGAATGACCGCATCAGCCTCACGGACGGACTTCTCGTCCTTTACCAGAGCGCTTTCAAGTCCCAGGTAGTCAAGGGCGTTCTTTACGCTGAATATATTACCTGCGCCGTAGTCGATAATGGCTATCATCACAGTACTCCTTTCGTCGAGAGTGTTTTGCCGTCGCCGCTAAAACGGACGGCTTCTTTCAGTGCATGGGCAACGGCTTTGTATACTGCTTCAGCCTTGTGGTGGTCATTTGAACCGTAGAGGAGGTTGATGTGCAGGGTCATGCCGGAATTGAAGGCAAATGCACGGAAAAATTCCTCGGTCATGCAAAGGTCATAGCCGCCGCAGCTCTGGTTTGTGAAATCGCAGTTGAATACCAGGAACGGGCGGTTTGAAAGGTCAAGGGAAGCCATTGCAAGGGATTCGTCCATAGGGATATAGAACGTGCCATAGCGAACGATGCCGGACTTAGCGCCAAGTGCCTGACCAAGCGCCTGACCCAGCGCAATGCCTGTGTCCTCGATAGTATGGTGACAGTCAACGTGCAGGTCGCCCTTTACACGGATAGTCATACTGATGCCGCTGTGGACGGAAAGGGCTGTGAGCATATGGTCAAAAAAGCCGATGCCGGTATCAATATCGCAAGCGCCCTTGTTGTCCAGAGTCACCTTGATATATATGTCAGTTTCCTTAGTCTGCCGCCTTACTTCGCCAGTTCTGATGTTATCCATTGAGTATCTCCTCCAGTGCGGCAAAGAGTTTGTCCATTTCTTCCCTTGTGCCTACGGTGATACGCAGGTACTCGCTTATTCTGGGCTTATTCCAGTAGCGGACGAATATTCTGCGCTTTTTCAGTTCCTCGAAAACGAACTGTGCCGGCTTTTTCTGAGGGCTTGCGAAGATGAAGTTGCTCTTTGAGTCGGTGAATGTAAATCCAAGCTCAGCAAGGCGCTGTTTGGAGTATTCACGGGTGTCGATTATCTTC
>CAMOEP010000165.1 GCA_946612185.1 uncultured Ruminococcus sp. | reverse complement strand
GGCAACGGACTCTGACTCCGTCATTTCGAGGGTTCAAATCCTTCCACCCCAACCAACAGCACCCGGCAGATTTTTCTGCCGGGTTTTTTATTGCAATAATTCTGGAATAATAAGGATTGATTGGAGAGAGGCTGAAACATGACAGGACAGATATCAGATAGCTTTTTTTTCAATGGCGAAAAATATTCGTTTGTTGCCAGTCAACCACGTTTCGATTTTACTCCCAAAGTATTTGATCTTACTCCCGCAAGTGTTTCATCGGCTTGCTGGAGAGGATTCTGGTGTAAATACGATATCTCTGAAAGAGGAGTGTATTTGCGTGAACTTTATATACATACAGAAGATGAGGCATACCCTGATATTCTTAATGTTAAGGTTTCTGATATTGAATACACTGAATGTATGGCATACAGAATAATTGACGGTAAGTGGATTGAGAAACAAACCAAAACGGAAAAGTATATGGGACATAGGCAGTATAAAAACTTAATGTACCCGATAAACTATACAGGAAATATCGTTCTTGGAAAAGGCTTTATCCATCGTTATTATATGCATCTTGGTATTCAAAGGTTTTATACATATAAGACATTGGTAGAATTAGAACTCAGGAACGGAAAGGTAATAAACTGCATTGATAGAAGTGCTATAGCCGCATTGGTAAGAGATAAAATAGACGCAAGCGGAAAAGATATGTCCGATTTTCCAGATGTATGCTCTATAGTTAAACAAGTTAACATTGAGAAAGGGCTTGATAACATTTGGTGGCTGAAATGAGGAAATCCTGAACCTTACCCACCCCATTTAATCATGTCCGACCATAAAAGCCAGCAGAAGAACTGCCGGCTTTTCTTTATATGCTGTTGCTTGCAATTTCTGGTGTGCTATGTTATAATTAAGGCAACACCGCACAGAGATTGCGGCGCAGATACGCAGTCAGATTTTTCGGCAGATTGTGCAGAAATTTTGCAGGCATACTGACGTATGTCAAAAAATTTATGTGCAAGATGCCGGAAAATATGAGGGGTATATGCGCTGCAAAGCCGTCAGGCGGTCTTTGTGTGGTGTTGCCTTAAAGTAATCATCATTTAAGGAGGCGATAATATGACGAAATACGGCAAAATACTGGCTGATCTGCACACACATACCATTTTTTCCGGCCATGCTTTCTCCACTATCGAGGAGAATATTGCGGCGGCGCACAGAGTCGGTCTGCGGTATCTGGCGATAACTGACCACTACTACTGCGACGGCTCGGCGCTTGACAAGAAGAATGAAATAACCCGCCTGCGTTACCTTGAACGTGATATCAACCCCACCGACTGCGGCGTTTACGTTATCGGAGGAGGGGAGTTCAACCTGGGGCAGACCCCTTATAATCCTGAGAAGATCGCTCAGCTCATGTGGAAACCCATTGGTCTGCACAGCTTCTTTATGGATATCCCCTCGGTAACTCTGGAGCAGCTTTATCAGATGTATGTGGACGCTGCCGGCGACTACTCGTCCTTTGCACATATAGAGCGTGGTTTCCATAAGCTTGAGGGCAGGCGCTTCGGCGTGGAACTTTGCCCGGAGGTAAAGGACACTCTGGAGAAACTTGTGGTTCTGGCGAAGGACAGGGGAATTCTACTTGAAGTTAACGAGGCATCAATTCTCAGAAAGTCAGGAGGCGTTTATGAACGCATGAAGTACTGGCTGGGTATTGCCCGTGAGAACGGAAATCAGGTTTACCTCGGCACTGATGCTCACTGCAGCAGCAAGATAGGTCACTTTGAAAATACTCTTGAGCTTCTGGGCGAACTGGACTATCCGCCGGAACTTATCCTGAACCTTGACGAGGACAAGATAAGGAAGTATTGCAGAAACCTGTAAGGCACAGCAAATTCCGCAATATATGGTGAAAATTTGTACAATTATGAATTGACTTGTAAAATTTTATATGTTAATATTAATACATAAGGCTCTGCTGACTCCCTCTCTTGTGTCGGTGGAGTATGGAGGTTAGGTTATGAAAAAGATAATATCAGCAATTTCGGCATCTGCACTGGCAGTTTCGGCACTTGCGGCAGTCAATGCTCCCGCAGCAGACACAGGTGATACCGTCAGAATAATGTGCATAGGCGATTCCATTACCGACGGCTACACAAGCGACTACGCAGGTTCTTACCGCAAGTTCATCTACAACCAGCTTACCGGAAAAGGCTACAGTATAGACATGGTTGGCAACAAGGACGAAAGCGGCGAGTGGCTTTCCACATATACTGACCCGGAAACCGGCGAGACTTTCTCCTACGATAACGCAAATACCGGCTATAGCGGCTATACTATCAAGAGCTTTGGCGGACGTATGGGTATTTACGAGACACTGGAGTCCTCCGGCTGTCTGGAAACCACTTCCCCGGACATAGTTACCTTGCAGATAGGTACTAACGACGTTATCGACTGCTACGAAATGGACAGCGCAGGGGAGAGACTTGGCTCGCTGGTGGAGTATATCCTTGCGAATATCCCTGAGACCTCCGCACTTTTTGTTACGACTATCCCCGACCTTGACCCGAACCGTGAGGACGTATATAACTGGTTCGGAAACTATCGTCACAGCGCCGACTGGCAGGTGCAGTACGACGATGAGACTGCTGAGAATAACGTAAAGCAGACCATAAAGGACTATAATGCACAGGTGGAGGCAGTAGTTAAGGAAATGCAGGCACAGCACAGCAACCTGTACTTTGCCGATGTAAACAGCGTTATCACCGATGTCAAGACCCAGCTTTTCGACGGCGTTCACCCGAATAATACCGGATATAAGGCAATGGGTACTTACTGGGCAGGTATGCTGGATAATTACCTGGGCGGCACTATTGCACCAGTAACAGGCACTTCCACCGCAGCTACAACTAACACCACCACTAATACAACTACAACCGCTGTCACTACTACAACCACCACAACAACTCCGGAAACTGTTTATCATGCGGCTGACCTTGTGAAGCTTTGCCACTATCTCCTTGGCGAGAAGGAGTACGCTCTTACAGGGGAGGAGTTTCACAAGTATGACACTGACGGAAATGGTAAAGTTAATACTTTTGACTTTGCTGAGATGCGTCAGCTTATTGTGAGAGATCAGAATAAATGATCAAAATGGTAATATTAGTATAAAGAAAAACTCAGCACACTCATACATTTGTTAAAATATGTCGGTATATAGCCGTTTCTCAGGCTTTCACAAAAATTTCACAAGCCTTTCTTAATTATGAATGTAACTTTAAGACTATTTTAAGATAGCGCCTGTATAATAACATCAGAAAAACACGAAAGGAGTTGAGACCCGGACAGTCGAGGCTGGTTCGGGGAATATATGGCTATTAATACCTTTGCAAGAAAAGAGATAAAGTTCCTCCTGGATATGCAGCAGTACCAGCAGTTAATGGAGGTCATTCCTCAGTATATGAACCCCGATAAATACTGCATCGGCGGCAAGGAGTACGGAATCTACAATATCTACTATGATACCCCCGACGACTACCTTATCCGTGAGTCTCTGGCTAAGCCATACTATAAGGAGAAGATTAGACTGCGCAGCTACTATTCTCCTGCATCACCTGACTCCCTGGTGTTTCTTGAGATAAAGAAGAAGATCGGCGGTATCGTTACTAAGCGCAGAGTCTCCATGACACTGGCTGAGTCCGATGAGTACTTCGCTACAAGGCGCAAGCCCAAGGCTACAAAGTACATCACCGAGCAGGTATTCCGTGAACTGGACGTATTCCTGAATAACTACCCCGTATCTCCCAAGCAGTACATCAGCTACCAGAGAGAGGCGTTCTTCGGCAAGGATAACAGCGACTTCCGCCTTACCTTCGACCGCAAGATAACTGAGCGCCGCTACGACCTGGGACTGAACTACGAAAGCTACGGCGGTCAGATCATAAGACCCGATCAGAGACTTATGGAAGTAAAGGTTGGCAACTCGATGCCCGACTGGCTTATAGCTAAACTCTCAGAACTGTGCATCTACAAGACCAGCTTCTCAAAGTACGGCAGAGCATATACCAACTTCGTCCGTGAGCAGGTAGCCGCTAACAGCAGCACTTATATCTCAATGGCAAGCAGCCCTATTTTAATGAACAGGAGTGTGTAATACTATGAACATCTTTGGCAGCGTATTATCTAAGTACAGTGAGGATACTTCCTCAATATTCTCAGACAGTGCAGCAACAGTCGCTTCCGACATCACCGCACCTGAGTTCTTTATCTGCGTTGGTGCAGCACTTATTCTGGGCTTCCTCATAAGCCTTATCTATATCGTTACCCACCGCAAGGAGGGCTATTCACAGAGCTACGTTTTCACCATGATAATGCTCCCCACTATCGTGGCACTGATACTTCTCCTCATTAACACCACAGCCGGCGCACTCTCACTTGCAGGCGCATTCACCCTTGTAAGATTCAGAAGCGTGGCGGGCGACCCGAAGGATATAGCGTACATATTCTTCGCAATGGCTTCCGGCGTTGCCTGCGGTATCGGTTACGTTGGTTTCGCAGTAGTATTCTTCATCGTGCTGGGCATCGTCCTCTTTGTACTCTCCGAGATGAACTTCGGCGGCAGCAAGGCAAGACACATGACCCTCAAGATCACTATTCCTGAGAACCTTGACTATCAGGGCGTGTTTGACCCCGTTCTCTCCAAGTACACAAACTTCTACAAGCTCAGACGTGTTAAGACAACTAACTTCGGTACTCTCTTTGAACTGATCTACGCAGTTGATGTAAATGAGGATATGGATCAGAAGAAGTTCATTGACGAACTGAGAGCCCTGAACGGAAATATGACTATCAACCTTGTATTCTTCAAGTACGAGGACAAGATCTACGAGAGCTAAGAAAAGGTTCTGAATCGAATACACGCAGATTGCCGGAGTCTTATGACCTACCGGCAATCGCTTTATAGAAGGAGATGTTTATATGAAATACCGCAGGATAATTTCCATGATGTCGGCACTGGCTATGCTCGCTCTCTCCGCAGGCTGCGGACAGTCTGATACCGGTACTGAGAGTACCCCTGAGATAGCCGTAACTACTGAGAATACGGAGCAGGCAGCAATAGTATCTGCCGCTGCATCTGATGAGGTAAGCGGAACGACCACTGCTTCTGCAAAGGCTAAGTCCGGCAAATCGACAACTACATCCGCTTCCACCTCGGCTACAGGCAGCAGCACAACTACCGCCAAGACCGGCGCAGTTGCCGGAAACGGCACTGCCAAGACCGCATCTGCTACAGCTTCTTCCGGAAGCAGCAGCGGAAGTTCCTCCTCCGGTTCAGCTTCAGGAAGCAGCGGCAGCGGTTCTTCATCTTCCTCCGGCGGCGGTTCATCTTCTTCAAGCAGCAGCGGCGAAAGTTCCCCCTCAGGTTCAGCTTCAACAACAGCCACAACATCTTCCGGCGGCGCTTCTGCGGTAACTACTGCCGCAGCTTCACAGTCTCCTGCATCTGAGACTCCCGCAGAGCCGGAAACACCCGAAACTCCGGCAGATGAGGAGTACACAGCTAAGGTGTCACTCAGCGACAGCCCCGCAGTATCAGGCAGCGGCGTATCAGTAAGCGGCTCAAGTGTAACTATCACCCAGTCTGGCGACTACTACCTTACCGGTTCACTCAGCGACGGTCAGGTGTTGGTTGAAGCGCCTGCTGAGGAAAAGGTCAAGCTTATCCTTGACGGCGTTGACATAACCTGCACTACAGGCCCGGCAATACTTATCAGCAACGCTAAGAAGTGTACCATTGAACTGGCGGACGGCAGCAGCAATTACCTTACTGA
>CAMOEP010000164.1 GCA_946612185.1 uncultured Ruminococcus sp. | reverse complement strand
ATGGGTCACTCCGAGCGTATCGGCAGCTTCATCGCTAAGAATACTCCCGGCAACAAGGATCAGAAGATATTCGAGAGCGGCGTAGCATACTTTAAATAATTCGTAATGCGTAATGCGTAATGCGTAATTGCGCTCTGCTCTTTACTGATGCGGCAGTTCTTCGCCGCACATCATACTAAACAAAGCGTCCGGTCTGGTACATTTCAATTTGTACTAAACCGGACGCTTTTTATTCATCACCGGGAAAATAACCTTAATTATGAATTTGATAAAGCAAATAGTTCTTGTGGATTTTTCCTATTTTTCTATTGACTAAAGTGCATTTTTGGTGTATAATAGTAAGAGAAATTTTTCGACCGCTTACGGCGGTCTGCTTGAAAAGGAGCTGGAGTTATGAAAACAATATTATTCGCTGCATCAGAATGCGTTCCCTTTATAAAAACAGGCGGTCTGGCTGACGTTGTTGGCGCTCTGCCGCAGTATATCGACAAAAATGAGTTTGACGTAAGGGTGATAATGCCCTATTATACCTGCATACCCGCTAAGTACAGAGACAATTTCAAGTACGTTACACACTTCTATATGGACTATGGCTTCAGACGTGACGGCGTTCACGTCGGTATCATGGAGTATGAGTACAATGGTATCAAGTTCTACTTCGTTGACAATGAGTACTACTTCAAGTGCGACCAGCCCTATTCCTCTGATATGAAGTGGGATATCGAGCGCTTTACTTTCTTCTGCAAGGCTGTCCTCGCTATCCTCCCTGTAGTCGGATTCCGCCCGGATATCATTCACTGTCATGACTGGCAGTCCTCTCTCATTCCGGTATTCATGCACTCCACTTTCGCTACAAATCCTTTCTACAGTTCAACCAAGACTATCATGACTATCCATAACCTGAAATTCCAGGGCGTTTGGGATATCGACACATTCAAGTACAATACCGCCCTGCCGGACTATATGTTCACCTCCGACAAGCTGGAATTCCACAAGGGCGCTAATATGTTAAAGGGCGGTCTGGTGTACGCTGACTATATCACCACCGTTTCCGAAACTTACGCCGAGGAAATCAAGTACCCCTTCTACGGCGAACAGCTTGACGGTCTGCTCAGGGCAAGAAGCGCTTCCCTGCGTGGTATCGTAAACGGCATCGACTACAAGGTATTCGACCCCAATAACGACAAGCACCTCTATGCACCTTTCAACGCCGATAACTTCAAGGCTAAAAAGGCTGAGAACAAAATGCGCCTCCAGGAGGAACTTGGTCTGCCCGTTGATAAGGACAAGTTCATGATAGCTATAATATCCCGTCTTACCGACCAGAAGGGTCTTGACCTGGTAAATTACGCTATCGAGCGTATCTGCGACGAAAATACTCAGTTCGTAGTCATCGGTACTGGTGAGCAGAGATATGAGAATATGTTCAAGCACTATCAGTGGAAGTACCCCGAAAGAGTTTCCGCTAATATACTCTACTCCGATAAGCTGGCTCATAAGCTTTACGCTGCTGCTGACGCAATGCTCATGCCCTCACTCTTTGAGCCTTGCGGTCTTACTCAGCTTATCTCCCTGCGATATGGTACAGTTCCGATCGTCCGTGAGACTGGCGGTCTGAAAGATACAGTACAGCCCTACAACGAGTTCGACGGCACTGGAACAGGCTTCTCCTTCGCTAACTACAACGGCGAGGAAATGCTGGGCGTTATCAACTACGCTAAACACATCTACTTCAACCACCGTGGCGAATGGGACAAAATGGTTTGCCGCGGCATGAAGACCGACTTCTCCTGGAACAGCTCTGCACGCCAGTATGAGGGTATGTATAGCTGGATGATAAACTGGTAATGCCGGATAATAATAACTGCCGTGGTGCGATATTCGATATGGACGGACTTATGCTGGACACCGAAAAGCTGCTTGTACGCTTCTGGCGGCAGGCGGCAGGAGAGTTCGGATATGATATGACCGACGAGGACGTTTTCGGCATAAGAAGCCTGTCCAGAAAGTACTCCGTACCACGGCTGAAAGAACGCTTCGGGCAGGAATTCCCCTTTGAAGAAGTGCGCAGCAGACGCATAAAGCTGATGAACGATTTCATCGACCAGAACGGCTTTGAGGTAAAGAGCGGACTTTTCGAGCTGCTCTCATACCTTAAAGATTCCGGGAAAAGTATCGCTGTCGCCACCGCTACCGCCCGTGACAGGGCTACAGACTACCTTAGCCGGATAGATGCGCTAAGGTACTTCGATGCGGTGATATGCGGTGATATGGTCACAAACGGCAAGCCTGAACCGGATATATACATCACCGCCGCTAATGAACTGGGTATACCCTGCGGAGAATGTGCCGCATTCGAGGACTCGCCCAACGGTGTGCTTTCCGCTTACAGGGCAGGGTGTCAGGTGATAATGATACCAGACCTTACTCAGCCCACGGAGGATATGCTGCCCATGCTATCGGGAGTATACAGTGACCTGGAAAAGGCAATAGCCTATTTTGAGGAGGTGTAAGCGTGATAGTAAGCCCTACAAGCGTTTCCCGTATCTTCGAGATACCTAAGCTGTACTACTTTGAAGCCGGCAACGACTACTCCGGCAGCCGTGATGATTTCTCATTCAAAATAGTGAACGGCGAGAAGCTGAAATGCATGACCTGGCATGGCAGACTTTGCTCCATGAAAGCTAATATCGAAAACGAAGCGGAGTTTGACCTTAATGCGGAGGGATTTGCGGCATTGGTAAAATGGCTGGAGGAGAGGTATACCGAATCCGGCGGAAAAACCGAATAACCAAACAGCGGACAGACGGCATCGCCTGTCCGTTTCTGTTATATTTTTTCAGATAAGTCCTTGACATATTCCCCCGGAGATGATATAATAGTATTGTAAGCGGTATATTCTGCCCTGCTCCGGCTTTTTAACACCCCTTTGGGGACTGAAACCCTACAATAATCTGCTTGGCTTCGCCGAATCTCGTTGCAACTCACACCCCCTTGGGGACTGAAACTGCTCATTGTAGTACTTGCTCGCACCCATCTCGTTGCAACTCACACCCCCTTGGGGACTGAAACTAGTTCTTTCTGCCATTAGCATATGCTGTAGGTGTTGCAACTCACACCCCCTTGGGGACTGAAACTGCTCATTGTAGTACTTGCTCGCACCCATCTCGTTGCAACTCACACCCCCTTGGGGACTGAAACTTGTTGTATCTATTCTGCAACCGTATTATAGCCGTTGCAACTCACACCCCATTGGGGACTGAAACGACTTGCTTGCCTTGCCTTTATCCATTTTGACGTTGTCGCAACTCACACCCCATTGGGGACTGAAACTCGATAAATTTGTGTCGCTTGCTTGGTTGATTGTTGCAACTCACACCCCATTGGGGACTGAAACACCGGGTTGAAGTCAAAATATGGGTATGACTGACCGTTGCAACTCACACCCCCTTGGGGACTGAAACATACCAGTATCTACATGATTAGGAAATACAGCAGTTGCAACTCACACCCCCTTGGGGACTGAAACTTTGTTTTTCAGTTTCTTTTTAAGTTTCTTGTTGTTGCAACTCACACCCCATTGGGGACTGAAACGTAAATACCTTTGTAAGAATTATGTATACGTTCGTTGCAACTCACACCCCATTGGGGACTGAAACACCAAAGATCTTAGCATTGAGGAAAGGAACAGCGTTGCAACTCACACCCCCTTGGGGACTGAAACGTATTGTCCTTGAGAGTACGCTCCTCATCAAGAACGTTGCAACTCGCACCCCCTTGGGGACTGAAACGTCATTTGGATTTCCCAACTTCTTAAAGTTGGGATGTTGCAACTCACACCCCTGCCGGGGACAAAAAAAGAATGTCCTGTAAAATGGACATTCTTTTTTTATTGTCAAGAAATATGTTGACATAAGGCGAATACTGCGGTATAATACTATTATAGAAATAATATGTCACTTTAATGATATAAAGGATAGAAGGACGGATTATAATGCGTATCAAGAAAACTTTAGCCTGGGCTTTGGCTTTGTCTATGACTTTTTCGGCTCAGTCATGCACAAATTCTATCGAAAAGGTGGAAAATACTCCTGCTTCCGGGAGCGTTACTGATACCACCAATGCCCAGTCAGGGGAACAGGCTGGCGACGACATCATCTCTATTATCACTGCTTCCGATGCTGTTACTACCGCCGCTACCACTACCACCGAAACTACCACCACTACCGTAACTACTACTGCCCTGCCTAAAGGTAAACTGCTCGACTGCAAGGGTAATGTCCTCATGTACAGCGAGGTCGATGAGACTGGCAAGGAAAAGCGCCTGACCAACGATTCAAACAAGGTCGCTTTTGCTAACGTTCTCAATACTCTCTCCGAGGGTCTTGACCTTACCTTTGAAAAACAGCTCACTGAACCTAATCCGGACGATGTTGACGGCAAGAAAATGGGTCAGTCTATCCAGCTTACTTTCGATGCAGATATCCAGAACGCCGTTTATTCCTATATGGCGGACTGCAATATCGTCGGCTCTGCCGTTGTTATGCGTACTGACGGTTCACTGGCGGCTCAGGTAAACTTCCCCTCCTATGACCCTGACCTGTATGAGGGCGTGGAGCATGACGACGATCTCGCCTGGGGATACTACGGCAATAAGGCTTTCCAGAACGCTGAACCCGGCTCATGCTTCAAGATAATGTCAGAGGTTATTTCCGACAAACACGGTATATACTCCGTTTATGACGACGGCACTTGGTACTACGACGGCACTTCTATCGTCAACTGGGATCACGATACTAACTTCGGCTACCCTATGGAGCGTTCTCTGTACTCCGCTTTCATAAATTCAAGCAATATATTCTTTGCTAAAGCTTTTGACCAGATAGGCGCTGAGGACGTTCTCAATGACCTGGATACTATATTCCACTTCGGCACTGATATCCCCTGCGACTTCGGCAATCTCCACAATAACGTTGAGGTCTACTGCAACGACGACCTGCGCCGTACCGCTTTCGGTCAGTCCTATGTCCTCACCTGCCCCATATATATGGCGGCTCTGGGCAGAGAGGCTGTTTTCGGAGATATGGTAACACCTTTCGTTATCAAGAATATCGTTGACACGAACGACACCACCAAAGTACTGAAAGAAGGTACTGCGCCCAATCAGGTCATCGCTTCAATACCTGCTGACTACCGCCAGAACCTCCTGGACGGCATGAGCGGGGTTGGCGCAAATATCGGTGTTTACGCTCCCGGCGGCTGCTCGTTCTACGCTAAGACTGGTACTGCTGAGACTTGGGAGGGCGATTTCCTCTACATAACCGGCATCGTCAAGAGGGAGTCCGACAACGGCACTTCCACCTGGTCAGACTACAGCAGCTACGACGGTTCTTACGTCATAATAATGCAGATACGCAACCCTGCCGACCACGGCTTCGACTTCGCCAGCGAATCCGCTTACCTCTATCAGGGCATCGTGAACACAGTTATGGGGTGATAGGTTATGAAAAAACCAGTGATACTTACTGTTTCGGTCATGGGCATAATACTCGGTATCATCATACTCATCACTTCCCTTGCAGACATTGAGATGCCGAAAATATTCTGGCTGATATACACGATCTGTATGCTTATAGTAAGCTGTGCAAATATCGGTACATACCTTAAAGTTAAAAAAGCTGATAAATAAAAATTTCCCGGAGACTTTGGAAAGTTTCCGGGGATTTTATCTTATAAAATTCTTAATACACCTGAATAATTTCACCGCTTCCGGCTATAATACTCTCAGAACATCATTCACGCAATGGTGTCACAAAATCC
>CAMOEP010000163.1 GCA_946612185.1 uncultured Ruminococcus sp. | reverse complement strand
TGGCTGAATGAAACACCCTGACGGATATCCATAGCCTCGCCCTTAGCCTTCTCCTTATTTATATCAATAAGGACAATGTTGGAGCAAGTGCCTGCAACAGCAAAAGTATATGCAATAGTAGCGCCAACGTTACCAGCGCCGATAATAGTGATCTTCTTTCCGTTTTTATCTGCCATATGAATAACCTCCGAATAAACTGATAATTGTCTTAAACTTAACAATTTTCATCTATTTTAATTATATCATAAATACAGAAAATATCAAGTAAAATGGCTATATAAGCGCCTAAAATCGACAATTCACACAAAAGTGCAAGGTTTTGGGCATATATTTTTTACCGAAAGACCATGTTAAAGGGGTAAAGCGGTAAATCACAGGCAACATTTTCGCAAAGCGAGCCGCCTTACTGTTGAATGTGTTGAAAAACCCAAAAATAATTTGGGCATAATAACGAAAATTTCCCGGCAGGCAATATAAAAATGGATTCGCTTGACTTTTGCCGCAGCGCAGTGATATCATAGTAACAGAATTATTTATCGGACGATTCCAGAAGCACCTCAGAGCGCTCCAGAAGTCTCCCCTGAGAATGAGGGGAAAGCTGGCGGAAGTTCTGTACAAGGGCAGTTTCGCTGTCGCTGAGGGTGGAACGTGTCAGCCCCTTTTTGTCATTGCTGATGCCGGAGATGTAGTCCAGCGAAACGCCGTAAAGACGTGCGATATTAATGGCGATATTAAGGGGTATCTCGCTTTCGCCGCACTCATACCGCCGATACTGTGTCAGGTGCATGAAAAGCTTCTCCGCCACCTGTTTCTGCGTCATATCAGCGTCCTCCCGCAGGTCACGGACTCTTTTATATATGCTCATATCATCAACTCCGGAAATAGTATATGTAATTAAATTCTAACATATAACACATTTCAGTGTTGACAAATTTAGGAAATTGTGTTATTATAATAGACGATAGCACAGAATAGTGTTATTGCACTAATTTATAAAGGGTGATAATTGTGGATATTAAAGGTATAATAATAAGCGGTGTGCTTATCGTCGGCGCTGTTGGCGGTACGGCTGCATATTATAATCATAAAGAAAAGAATTCCATCGACCTTGACGATTTTGAACCGGTATCTGTTGAAAGCACCGCCGATGATGACGAGGAAACAAGCGAAGTCGAGCTTGTCCCGGAAGTCATTACCCTCAGTGTGCAGAACCTGAAAGAAATAATCGAGCCTGCAAGTCAGCTTATAACTACAAAGTACAAGTACACAAATGCGGCTGATATCGAAAACTACAAAGAAGCTTTCGGCAAAAAAGTCATTGGTACTACCACTCATACTGTTTTCACCTATGACGGCGTAATAAGCGGCGGCATCGACTTTTCCGCAATCGAATACAATATCGACAACGATGCAAGAACCATAGAGATAACCTTGCCTGCGCCGGAAATTATCGCCAATGAACTGGACACAAACAGTTTCCGGTTCTACGATGTGTCAAACTCCCTGTTCACAGATATCAAGCCGGAAGAAACTATCGGCAAGCTTGACGATTTGAAAAAGAATGAAGCGGATAAACTCATTCAGGACGGCGAATTTCTCAAAGATGTAAACGAAAACGCCGAAACACTTATAACAAGTTTCCTGAAAATGTCTGACGAGATAAAAGATTATACTTTCACGGTAAATATAACAGAGCCGGAAGTGACAGAAGAAGCCGCAGAAGTTCCCGACAGGAGCATTGAAGAATCAGAAAGCGCTGTAGCTGAGATAGCTGTTGAAAAGACATCTAAGTACACTGGCGAGAACTACCAGACAGTTATCAACAAGCTAACGGATATCGGTTTTACGAATATTTCCGAAGCCGTGCAAGACCCTGACCCCTCATTCTACTACAAAGCCGGCGACTGCACAAGAATATCTATAAACGGCGTGGAGGACTTCAAAAAAGGCGACAAATTCCCAGCCGACTCAGTGATTCGCATATACTACAAATAACACAAACCGCCCCCGCTTCACTTCCGAAGCAAGGGCGGTAATTTTATGTCCTCTTAACAAGCAGAATACTGCGAACGCCGCACTTTGTAATGCCGCTTACCTTATAAAGTGGCTTGTCGGCTGCACGGTACTTGTCGGCGTAAACGTCGCCGGTGATGTCGAAGTAAACATCGGCATAGTAGGGGTTGATGACCAGCATGAACTCGCCCATTTCAATGGTGAGAGCGCCGTTCTGGAGTCTGCCGAAGCTGATGCCGCTGCGGTCTGCACGGCGGAATACCTCGAACTTCTTCCTTATTGCGATAAGACCCTTGTAGTAGTCCGCAAGAGGTCTGAAACGGGACAGATCGTCCCAGCGGATATTGTTTATACTATCCGGGGAATTATAGCTGTTATGCTCGAATCCGCCCTGAGGAAGCGGCTTTCTCCTCATGAACTCCTGACCTGCCTGCATAAAGGGTATGCCACGGGACAGGAACACCAGTGCCGCACTCAATTTCTCGGCGTTGAGGATATCGCTCTCGTTTGCATGGGTCATGGATACACGCAGTTTGTCGTGGAGAGTCAGGTTATCGTGAGCCTCGACGTAGTTCACTGACTGGGCAGGAGTATCAGTCCAGCCAGAGTTTCCGCCGCAGAAATTTGTGCGAACCTGATCGAAACGCTGTTCGGAGGTATCGCCGTTAACGAATCCGCAGCCTCTCTCCTGGAAAACGCTTCCCTTTACGCAATCTCTGAAATCATCGGAGAACATGGCGTACTCCGGCACTTTTCTTGCGTTATACTTCATAGCACGCTGGCTTTCGTCCAGTGCAGAGCCGCCGCCTGTCCAGCCCTCGCCGTAGAGGATAATGGAGGGATTTATCTCCCTGAGTTTCTGAGCGGCAAGATTAAGGGTTTCCACGTCCAGCAGCCCCATAAGGTCGAATCTGAAACCGTCCAGTTTATACTCCTTAGCCCACCAGCACAGGCTGTCGATGATATACCGCCTTACCATACTTCTCTCGGAAGCCAGTTCATTGCCGCAGCCAGAGCCGTTGGAGTAGCCGCCGCCGTAGTTCTGGCGGTAGTAGTAATCGGGGTAGATCGCCGTGAAAGCGGAGTTCTCCCACATATAGGTATGGTTGTATACCACGTCCATGATAACGCCGATATTACGCTTATGAGCCGCAAGGACAAGCTCCTTGAACTCCTTCACACGGCACTTTCCGTCGTATGGGTCGAGGGAGTAGCTTCCCTCAGGAACGTTGTAGTTAAGCGGGTCGTAGCCCCAGTTATACTGCGGATTCTCGCTTGCCTCATCTGAGGTAGCGAAGTCGAAAACCGGCAGAAGGTGGATATGTGTAACGCCCAGGTCTGCCACATAGTCCAGACCGATAGTTTCATCCAGGCGGTTAGTAACGCCAGTCTCAGTGAAAGCGGCGAACTTGCCCTTATGAACGAAACCGGAATTCGGGTCGGAGGAGAAGTCTCTCACATGGACTTCGTAAATGACCGCATCGGTATACTTTTCAAGCTTTACCGGCTTGCTGTCCTGCCAGCCTTCGGGGTCGGTAGACTTCGGGTCGAAAATATAGCCACGCTTGCCGTTAACGCCGGCACTTTTAGCGTAGATGTCGATAGTTTCACGGGTATTTCCGCAGATACAGACAACGTAGGTGTAGTACTTTCCGGAAAGGTCACCGTCAACATTAGCTTTCCAAACGCCGTCCTCATTCTCCATAGTAATTTCCTGTAAAGGAGTATCAGTAGTACAATCGTCGTAAATGCGCAGCTTTATCCATTCAGCAAAAGGTGACCAGACGCTGAAAGAAGTACTTTCTGCCGACCAGACCGCACCCAGATCTCCGTCATAATAGCTGTTACTGATTTCCATAAACACAACTCCTGTAAATTAGTCCAATTTGTATTATAACACAATGGTATGAATTTATCAAGGGTTCTGACACAAAAAATCAGTTCACAGGACATATAAATTCACAATGCACAGGTGATTCTCTGCAATAGTGGAGCGTCAGCGCCAGAAGGCAGTTATGGCACAATGATGAAGTAGCTGTCCTCCTCATGGAGGTTGAAATTTTTCTCCCTGCCGATGTCGGATTCGTCAGCCACGCCTGGGAAGTATACCGAAACATCGCCGGTTATATCGGTAGAAATTTCCAGTATCTCCTCTGCCACGTCAATGGGAACGTAACCGCCCTCGCTGACGACGGTGATGATATCGCCCTCCTGAACGGCGCTGCCCATAGTAACGTAAGTGACCCGAACGGTTTGGTATGTCAGCACTATCCCGTCCTCGGCGGTGTAGTAATTCTCCAGTACTTCGCCGCTTATAAGCAGTTCCGGAACGCCTCCCTCCGCCGGTGTGATGGTATCCGAGCCGGGAGCGGCGGTAGTCTGTCTGTTTACAAGTTCCTCCATTGATATCACCTTGTCGTACTTCTGGTAGACGGTTTCCGGCACTACCTCCCTGCTGGCGGATTCTGGCAGTTCCTCCACGGGTACAGTTTGGGCAGCGGCAGTAGTGGTAGTTTCCTGGGGCGAGGTAGTTTTCAACACAGACGTGTGGGAAGTGTGGACAGCAGTAGTGGCTGTAGCAGGCGGCTTCTCTGTGGTTTTCAACACTGTTGATTGAGATGTTGAAAACTCATGTGGGATAATGTCGATTTCTGTCGAAATTACGGTTTCCGAGGTTGAAATGTCAGTAGTTTTCAACACTGTTGTAAACTCTGTTGAAAACTCCGTCATCGCAGAATCAGTAGTCACAGTGGAGGAAACCGCTGTAGTCCGTGTGGAAATGGTGGTGGAGGTATTTCCGGAAAGGGAGGTGGTTTTCAACGCAGTTGTCCCCAATGATGTGGAAAACTCTGTTGATGAAGTGGAAAACGGTATATTATCAACAGTACTGTTTCCTGGGTCGTGGCGCAGTTTTCCGGCATCGCCCAGGTTATGCCACGCAAAGAATACTGCTGAAAATACCGCCGCAGCCGCCGCAAAACGTGTAAGCTTGCAGGCTAAGGGCTTTGGAGTACTCCTCTGGAACTGGCTGCCGTATTTGTCGAGGAATTCATCCTTACGTTCCGGCTCAGGGATAGAGAAAGCCTGCTCCAAAGCCTTTTTATCCATATCCTTCATTGCGTTCCCTCCTTTTCCAGATAATTGCGCAGGGTATCGAGAATTTTTTTCAGGCGGCGGCTCATGGCGAAGCGAGACACGCCGAAAAGCCTGCTGATAACGTTCACAGGCACGTCGTTTATGTAGCGCAGGAGAACCAGTTCTCTGTCCTGCTGGCTCAGGCGGCTGAGAGCCTGACGCAGGGAGATATTGTCGGTAAGCTGCTGCTCGAAGTTTTCCTGAACGGAAATTTCCTCTGGAAGTTCCTCAGTTTTTTTCTGCCGGAAGTGGTCGGTGCAGAGGTTTCCGGCGATGGTATACAGCAGGCAAAGCGCCTTGTCCGAGGAAGCGTACTCCGGGTGTTCAAGGAATCTGAGGAACGTTTCCTGAGTGATGTCCTCAGCATTTTCACGGTTATTCAGTCTGATATAGCAATATTTATAGATCTTGTCGTACTGCTCAGCCGGGTCAAAAACCAAAGCGAACCCCTCCTCCCTTAGATATATAAATCATTATACCATATCAGTAAAATTAATGCAACGAGCAATTTGTTTAATGCGTAATGTGTAATTAAAAAGAATGAACAGCGGCGATAAATTACCGATTCAGAAATAGCGGGACGGCATTACGCATTAAAAAGGGGATCACTTTGCAAAAAGTGTCCCCCCTTTCTGATTTGTCCCTTACTTACATTAAGGCAACACCGCACAGAGATTGTGGTGCAGATGCGCAGTCAGATTTTTCG
>CAMOEP010000162.1 GCA_946612185.1 uncultured Ruminococcus sp. | reverse complement strand
TGCAAGCAGATGTGCCGCAAAGCCGTCAGGCGGTCTTTGTGCGGTGTTGCCTTAACTAAGCTAATATTTTTTCGGAGGTAAAAAACTATGAGCGACAAGAAGAAAAACGATAATATCAGATGCAGCGTGTCCCAATGTCTGCATAATATGGTCACTGAGGACTACTGCTCACTGGGCTGCATTTCCGTGGGTACTCATGAGGAAAACCCCACCGTTCCCGAATGTACCGACTGCAACAGCTTCGTAAAGCGTACAGGCTGCTGTCAGTAAACCTTTACCAGGACTTTATGTCCTGGCTACATATTTTGTAAGTTTTAGCCCGGTCATATTTGTGCATATCTGACAAAGATTTACTCAATCTTTAAATAATTGCTGAATTTTTTTCATTTTCACTTGCATTATATACGGTTTTAGGTTATAATATATAGAGAGCTTTTTTGATTTGCGATCATTGAAGCAATTTACACACAGGAGGCTGAAAACAATGTTCGACAAGACAATGACCTTCTCTGTCAACGAAGATAAGGAAGCAGAGCTGAAAAAGAATCTTACCATCATCTATGATGCGCTTGTTCAGAAGGGCTATAATCCGATAAATCAGATCGTAGGCTATATCCTGTCAGAGGATCCGACCTACATAACGACCTACAACAACGCAAGAAATCTGATACGCCACATCGACCGTGATGAGCTGCTCATAGTGCTTGTAAGGTCATATCTCAAATGACAGAAATAAGAACCTGTCCACATAGGGATTCATGCACGTCAGCACAAGGCATATAGTATTGCCAGCCAAATCGAAGATTTGGGGCACTACTTATTTTCGTCAAATTTTGCCGGTGACTACGTTAAAAATCCTTGAAGGGCGACAGCCCGTCGGCGGATTTTTGCCTTGCCACCGACAAAATTATGCCTGAAAATCCGTACATTCACCCTATGTGGACAGTTTCTAAAGGGAACGCTTTGATGCGCTCCCTTTTTTTGTTATGTATACCACTTTCTCTGCGGCGCATACTACTATTGCGGACATTTCCGCAACAGGAGGAAATGACATGAAGATACTGCCTTCATGTGCTGCACTGCTGACCGCTTCTGCCGCTGTAGTTTCGCCGGTTTATTCGGCTGACTGCACCAGGGTAGGCTACGGTCAGGGTACGGCTACAGACCAGTTGAACCGCCCTGTCGATGCGGTTTCATTCTCGGAGAGATTCGGCGGACTCGATGCCTGCGCCTTAACTCCCGACCAGAACCGTATCATCATAACCTTCGACCAGGGCTACGAAAACGGCTACACCGCACAGATACTTGATACCCTGAAAGAGAAGAACGTCCACGCCATATTCTTCCTTACCGGCGACTACGCCAAAAAGGAGGAATCCCTCGTCAAGCGCATGATCGCTGAGGGACACGTTATCGGCAACCACGGCATGACCCACGCAAGCCTCCCCACCCTTTCGGAGGAGGCTGCCCGTGAGGAGATAATGTCCCTGCATGATTACGTCCGCAATAACTACGGCTACGAAATGCAGTACTTCCGCTGTCCCTGCGGCGAGTACTCCGAAAAAGCCCTTGAAATAGTCCAGGACTGCGGCTATAAGACACTTTTCTGGAGTTATGCGTATGTGGACTGGAAAACCGATGCCCAGCCCTCGCCGGCTGAGTCACTTGAAAAGCTTAAAAATTCCGCACACGGCGGAGAGATACTCCTGCTCCACTCGGTATCCGCTACAAATGCGGCTATACTTGGCGACGCTATCGACGCTTTCCGCCAGCAGGGGTTCAAGGTATAAAAATACAGCCACCGCTTAACACGGTGGCTGTTTCATTACACACAGATCAGACAATATATTGAAGAAGTAAGGAACAAATCAGGTTATGTCAAAAACTATCCTGTCAAGTTCTTAATTACTTTGTGTAAGGGAGATCCATGCGGTCAATGATCTTAGCGTCAACCTGCTGAATGATGAATGCATCATCAGGAGTTACATCGCCGTCGCCGTTAACGTCTGCACGTCTGAGGCACTCGCTGTTCTTGAAATCATACTTTTCCTTGTTTGCGCAGTACTGGAGAACTGTTACGATATCAGCAACAGAGATAGAGTCGCTTTCGTCAACGTCGCCCAGACCATACCATGCAGGCAGAGTACCAGTGATCTCGCCGGAAGTAGTTGTTGTCTGTGTATCGTAAGTAGTTGTAGTAGTAGGCATTGTGGAAGCCTCAGATGCTCTCTGTACACCGAAGAAGGTCATATCAACCAGCTCAGGATTGTACCAGATCTGTACCTCAGCATTTTTTACGCTCTCAGGGAACTCGCTTACAGGGATCATGATATTAAGATTGCCCTGCTCGTCGATAGTACCATTCCACTCGATCTGTGTCCACTCGTCAGTCATGAAGCCTACGCAGCCGTTTGTAACTGTACCAGGCTCGCCCTCGAAGCCGATGAGCAGAGTATCCTCAGCAACAGTGTCCATAAACTCGATGGGGTACTTCTTTGTCTTATCCTCAGGGATCTCGATAACGATCTCGCCAGCGCCCAGGATAGAGATAGACTCGATAGTTGTAACGCCGTCAGTTCTGCACTGGAGGTGAGCGATCTCAGAAAGGTCGCTGCCCTTCCAAGCCTTAGCGATCTGAGAAGCAGCATAGTAAGCGATGCCGTTAGCCTCGTCAACGTCGTAAGCGCTTACCTCGCTCCAGTCGCCCCATTCAGCGTTGGAAACTGCAACAACAGGGAGTGTACCTGTGTACTTAACAGCAACCTCGTTGTTCTCAAGAGCGCCCCATGTGATGTCCTTGCTGGGGGTAGAGTTCTTGTAGCCAGCAGCCTCAGTACCCTTGGAAGCGTCGATCTCCTCAGGTCCCTGGAGGACTACAGTACCCTCGCTCAGATCCTTGTGGCTTACTTCGGGCTTGTGACCCTCGCTGCCCCACTCGATGCTGTCATCAGCCAGAACGCTCATCATCTTGTCGATAACGCCCTCTGACTCTGTGTACCAGCTAAGAGCAGCTCTGTTCAGGTAGCCGTGGCACTCGCCGGGATCCTTGGGGTTGCTAATTGTGTTATTATCCCACAGAACGCAGGGGATACCGTACTTCTTAGCGTTAGTAAGGTATGTATCAGCCCAAGCGATTCTTGCATCAAGGTTATTGAAGTTGGAAGAACCGAACTCACCGATAACAACGGGGATATCATTCTCAATAAATGTATCACGAAGGCCCTGGAGGATTCCTTCAAGCTCTGTCTGGAAGCTTCCTGTAAATGTCTCGTGATAGCCGCCCTCACCGTTGTTCATTGTGAAGTTGTAAGGTGAGTAAGCGTGGATAGATACTGCAACATAGTCATCGTCCGGAACTACAAGCTTTGAGTAGATGCTCTTGTCGCTGGAAGCGCAATAGTCAGGGATCATCAGCAGACGAGTATCCTTATAAGGAGAATCAATGCTTCTGATGAGATTTACGAAATCAGCGTTCAGCTTGTTGATAGTATCAACTTCGTTGTCCTGAGGTCCCCACCACTCGTGAGTAGTACCAACAGCACGAGGCTCGTTCATGCACTCGAAGATGAGGTGCTGGTCGTAGTTTGCGAACTCTGTACCGATCTGCTGCCAGATAGCCATAAGCTTTGTGTGCATCTCATCATAAGCAGTACCCAGATCAGCACGGTTTACCCAGTTCTCGTGGTGAACGTTGAGGATAACATACATATCGTCCTTGATGCAGTAGTCAACAACTTCCTTGACTCTTGCCATCCATGCAGGGTCGATCTGATTGTTAGCGTCAAGGTGCTGGAACCATGTGGTAGGAACACGAACGGTATTGAAGCCCTTAGCCTTAACAGTGTCGATCATTTCCTGAGTAGTCCTGGGGTTGCCCCAGCAAGTCTCAGTCTCAACGCCAGCGGACTCCAGAACGCCGTTGATATTGGAAGCAGTAGCGTCCAGGGTGTTACCTAAGTTCCAGCCTATCTTCATGTTCTGAGTGATCTCGAAGGGCTTCATAGCCTCAGCAGCATCAGCCTCAAAAACAGAGACAGGAGCAATGTTCAGAGAACAAAGGATAGTTGCGGCAGCAGCAGAAACGCTTACGAACCGCTTGAATGGATTAAATTTTTTCATAGTACCCTCCCATGAAATTTTAAATTTTTCCCTCTTGGAAAGCCCAGTGCAGTAAACTTTCCGGAGCAGTATCGCCGTAAATCCCTCTTGGCGAAACTGCTCTTTACATAATTAATTTTATCACAGGTGGAGAAAAAAGTCAATATAATTTGTGCATTTTGCATAGGGTTTGGCTGTAGAATTATTCTTTTACCTTTTAGGCACTTTTTACAATAAATTGCAGGCGGATTTGGTTAATTAAGTGAGAAGATTCGTACTTTTGATGAATAAGTTAAATAGGATTACTTGTTAGAAAATCGAGTGAAACGTCGGTATTTCACTGTTTTTCAGGATAGTGAGCAGGTGATGCATTTCTGACAGTTCGGACTCGTCCGGAACATTCTCCGCTTCAAGTCGGGAGCAAAGGCGGTCTATATCCGTTAGCCTGGAATTAAGCATCAGCACTGAGGCGGTATGGCGGAAGTCCTCCCACTCCAGCGCAAGGACTTTGCATTCCCTGGCAGCGGCGGCAGTTTCGCCGGAACTCATAAGGGATATGACCTGTTCCGTGTGGGTTATGATACTGCTGCAACGGCTGCTGACCCATGTTCCTGAGCATACACTTATTATAATAAGAGAAATGAGTATTGCAGCGCTGAGTTTAGTTCTTGTCATTGTGAAGTCCTCCTTCCGGCACAAGGCAGATGTTTCCCTGGCTGTCGGCGGCAAGGAAGAAAACCTTCTCCGGCGGCAGTCCCCCGGCAGCTTTTTTCAGCGATATACCGGCTTTTTTCAGGATATCACTCCCCTGCCGACTGACTTGTCCGTCGGAGATGACTACCTGGGGCGGGTCGGCGTTTTGCGGCGATAATCCCAGGTCGCTGCGGGTCGGGTTATCCTCAGTCTGCTTCTTCATCACGGACACTGACCCGGTAGTTTCCACCACGGCAAACTGCACCTCTGACAGGTCGAAAACGTCCTTATTTCGCAGAGCCATCATAAGGTCATCCACGGAAAAACGCAGTTCACGGAGAGCTTTCGGGTCGAGTTTACCGCCGGAGATAATGACCTTGGGGCTGCCGGAGATAAGGCTGCGCATTTTTGGAAATTTCAGGCAAAGCCGTGAAACAAGCACCTCGAAGCAAACAAGGGACAGGATCGGCGTTATGCCCACGATGACGGGTATATCCACGTTTTCCAGGGGAAGCGTGGCGATATTGGATACAAGGATAGTTATGACCAGTTCCGAGGGCTGGAGTTCACCGAGCTGACGTTTCCCCATGAGCCGGACGGCGAAAACCACAAGCATATACAGTATGAGCGAGCGTATAAGGATAACCGACACTCCCCACCACCTCCTTCTTTGATTTAATGCGTAATTCGTAATGCGTAATGCGTAATTATGGTATCGCCTTACGGCGATGTATTTTAAACTCACGATTTAAAAACGTGAGCGAAGCGAACACATTTAATTACGCATTACGCATTACGCATTACGAATTGTGCATTTATATTGTCTACAGGTTCAGGTTTTTTATACACTCATTTAAAAATATGCGAAATAATGAGATTATGTAAGATAAATTCAAAAAAATACAGGTTTTCGCCTTGAAACTTCTTTAGAACAGGTTTGCGGTTCATATGAACTTATGATATAATCAATACATCGTATGAGAGGAGTGACCGACCGTGAACAGACTTATCCCCGGTACTACACTGAAATACAGCGAAGCCGCCAGAAATGAGGCTTTCAGCATGATATCGCCCGTACTGGAAATGACCGGCGGCATCA
>CAMOEP010000161.1 GCA_946612185.1 uncultured Ruminococcus sp. | reverse complement strand
CAAGTATATGCGCTGCAAAGCCGTCAGGCGGTCTTTGTGCGGTGTTGCCTTAAATTTTTCCCCTGATATGGCACACTCATAAAGTAGAATCTCTTGATTTACTTGAGTGCCATATCAGGGGAAAAATTCGAGCTAAAAGTCTTTGGAGGGGGGCTTGGGGGGAACCTTTCCTCAGAAAGGTTCTCCCCAAAAAATCCCCGTAAAGCCGTCCCCAAACGCAGGTTATGGGGTTATTTATTAGCGTTTTCTTCGTCGGTATGTCTTATCTGGGCACGCTTTATTTTGCCGCCGAGTGTTTTGGGGAGTTCGTCAACGTACTCGATAACTCTGGGGTACTTATAGGGTGCAGTCTCACGCTTAACGTGATCCTGGAGTTCCTTAGTAAGCTCAGGTGACGGAGTATAGCCCTCTGCCAGAACGACAGTAGCCTTAACTACCTGACCTCTGATCGGGTCGGGCGCACCCGTGATAGCGGACTCAACGACAGCCGGGTGAGTGAGCAGGGCGCTCTCTACCTCGAAAGGCCCTATACGGTATCCGGAACACTTGATAACGTCGTCGTTACGTCCAACGAACCAGTAGTAGCCGTGTGAATCACGCCAAGCCACATCGCCGGTATCGTAATTCTCGCCGCCGAGAACAGCCTCAGTCAGTTCGGGGTTCTTGTAGTAAGCGCAGAACAGACCTGTGGGGTGGTACTTATCAATACCGCATATCATAATGCTGCCTTCCTCACCGTCGTCAGCCTCAGTGCCGTCGGGACGGAGGAGGTGGATATTATAAAGGGGTGAAGGCTTGCCGGTCGAACCTGGCTTGGGGTCTATCCAGGGGAAGTTAGCGATAAGGACAGTTCCCTCGGTCTGACCGAATCCCTCACGCATTTTCTTACCGGTAAGCTCATAGATACGGTTGAAAACCTCCGGGTTCAGAGGCTCGCCGGCGTTGCAGAAGTTCTCGATAGTGGACAGGTCGTACTTTGACATATCCTCCTGGAGCATGAAGCGGTACATAGTAGGCGGAGCGCAGAAAGTGGTCAGCTTGTACTTGCTGATGACTTCCAGCATATCCTTAGCGTTGAATCTGCCGGTGAAGTCGTATACGAACTGTATAGCGCCGCAGATCCACTGACCGTAGAACTTGCCCCAGCCGAACTTAGCCCAGCCGGAGTCGGATATGGACATATGCAGCTTATTCTCCTGAACCTGGTGCCAGTACTTAGCAGTAACGATATGACCCAGAGGGTGAGCGAAGTTGTGGCATACCATTTTAGGCATACCTGTAGAGCCGGAGGTGAAGTAGATGAGCATGGTATCAGTAGCCTTTGTAGCCTGGTCACCGGTAGGACGCTCGAAGGTATCGGGGTACTTTGCGATCTCCTCGTTGAAGAAATCCCAGCCCTCACGAGGCTCTGCAACAGCGATGCACTTTTTCAGTGTAGTGATCTGGGGAGCAGCCTCGTCGATCTGCTTGCGGATATACTCATCGTCGCAGGCGACAATAGCGGATATCTCAGCCATATTTCCACGATAAGCGATATCATGGGAAGTAAAGAGGAGGTTTCCGGGGATAAGGATAACGCCCAGCTTATGCAGAGCAGTAGCCACTACCCAGTACTCCCAGCGGCGGCGGAGGATAAGCAGCACAACGTCGCCCTTTTTCAGCCCCAGGCTGCGGAAGTAGTGGCAGGTCTGGTTTGAGAGTTTGGATATATCGGTGAATGTGAAGGTACGCTCCTTTTTATCGTGGCTGAGCCATACCATAGCACGCTTTTCAGGCTCTTGCTTTGCCCATTCGTCAACGATGTCCCAGCCGAAGTTGAAGTTCTCCGGAACATTTACACGGTAATTCTCCTTGAAGTCCTCATATGAGTCGAATTCGATCCTTGGAAGGTATCTGTCTAAAAGCATTTTGCGGTTACTCCTTTATTCAGCTATCATTGTAAGAAATCTTGCTTTTTTATCGCCCACACAGCGCTGACCGTGGGGGTAAGTGGGGTTGAAGTATATGCTGTCGCCGGGGTTGAGTATAAACTCCTTGTCATCGAAAACAACGGCGATAGTACCCTCCAGCACCAGGTTGAACTCCTGACCGGAGTGAGAAACGAGTTTAGCCGGTTCGTCGGAAGGCTCAAGTGTTACCAGGAGGGGCTGCATGATCTTGTCCGCATAGCGGAAAGCCAGATCCTTGAAGCGGTAGCCGGGGTAGCGGCTTATACTTCTGCCCTTGCCTCTGCGGACGACATGATAAGTGTCGATACGGCTTGGCTCACCTGTTACCAGTTCATTGAAGTCCACGCCGAACTTATGAGCGATCTCATAGATGACGCTGATAGGGAAGTCGCCGTTAGCCTCATACTCTGCGTACTGCTCAGCGGATATGCCCAGTTCCTCAGCGAGTTTTTCCTGAGTGTAGTCACAGACCTCACGCAGTTCACGGATTCTTGCAGTTATCTCATTGATCTTCTCCATGATACAACCTCCATATGTTAAAATACGGCAGTAAAAGCCTGCCAGATGATAGGATTGATGATCTTGATGTCCGAAGCGGAAAATGTCCGCATATATAAATAATTATACCACACCTATAAATTGCCTGTCAAGGGAATAGAGCTTTTTCGTCATATAGTACAATCTTTCCGCACATTATCTGTTGAAAATCAGCCTGCACCTTTCATGTACATTTCACATTCGCAATGTACAATGATTTAATGCGTAATTATATGCGTTCGCTTACGCTCACGATTTTAAAGTAGGCTGTACCCAACATCTTTAAAATCATCGCCGTCAGGAGATACATCAATTACGAATTACGCATTGCGAATTACGAATTATAAAAGAGGTGTGATAATGGAGAACAGAGAAATAACCGAGGGCGAGTTCCTCGATAATATCGACTGCTCGCTTATGCCGATACAGCAGTTCTTCACCTACTACAAATGCGCCATTATGGAAATAGAAACCAAATTCCGGGTACTGAACCAGCAGTTCTCACTGAACGGCGAAAGCAACCCCATTGAGTTCATACAATCCCGCATAAAAAGCTATGGCAGTATCATGCGCAAGGTCGTTACCAAAGACCTGCCCAGGAATATTTCCGCCATTGAGGATAATATTACCGATATCGCCGGTGTTCGGGTGATATGTTCGTTCGTACAGGACATCTACCGCCTTGCGGACTGCTTCCTCAGCCAGGACGATATCCAGCTTATTGAGAAGAAGGACTACATAAGTTCCCCAAAGTCCAACGGCTACCGCAGTCTCCACCTTATCGTAACTGTGCCTATTTTCCTTGAAAACGAAAAGCGCCTTGTGAAGGTGGAAGTCCAGCTTCGTACCATTGCTATGGACTTCTGGGCAAGCCTTGAACATAAGCTGAGATACAAAAAGGATCTCCCGCAGGAGACCCTTGATATGCTGACCTATGACCTGAAAACCTGTGCCGACGAAAGTGCCGCATGGGATATGCGTATGCAGCAGATACGCAATATCATTGACGCTAAGACTAATCCGCCACCTTGCAGTTTGCAATGACCCAGGACTCCGCCATTTTCCTGACACCTTTTCCCGGAAATTCCACTGATGCTATGCCGTTTTTCAAAGACACGACCACCCCTTTTCCAAAAGCCTTGTGGACTATCCTCATGCCCTCGGAAAGTGATTTGATACTGTCGTCCTTTGGCGGTATGGCAGGCGCTTCCTCCCTGACTGGACGGTCATGCTTTGTCCGTTTGGGGTACTTCGCCCAGTAGCCGGTAATTCGCCTGTTGGTGCTGTCCCATGTGTCAACTATCTTATAGTCGCCGTCGAATACCAATATCGCAACAGCGTGATTATTGCCCACATATGCGAGTATCCTCGTGCCTGCCTGGAACATATCGTGAATAATATCGCAGAAGCCCTTGCCCGTGAGTATCACTCCGTCACGGCGTATAGGCCCGAACTTCTGGAAGCCCTCTTTTTCAAGGAGGGCATTTATATTTTTCTCGGTATTTATCAAAGTAACCTTGTAGTCCTGCGCCCTGACAAGTCTGCGGACTGCCTCCTCCCAGGATATCTCCAGCACGCCAGCCACCGCCCTTACTGCGCAGTCACCGATGAGGTTGTCGTTAGGGTTCTCGTTGAAAACGTGGAGCGCCTCGTTCTCCTGAGTATCGTTCACTTTTTTGGAAGAAGTGATCTGCCGTTTGCGGTACTCCTTCTCGCTGTGGTCAGCCTTATCCTTCCAGGCTATCCAGACCTCAAAAATGCCATAGCTCATCACATTGCGAGGGTACACAAGGGTATACCGCACCTTTCCGCCGCTTTCCACGGGAACTATAGGTGCAAAATGCCTGGTAATGGCGTTATTTGCTATATTAACTATCAGCTTCTCGCCATCGTGGAATTTACCGTCGCACCATTTGATGAATTCCTCCACGGTCTTGCCGGCAAAGGAGGAGTGCTGGTGGAAGTAGCCGCAGCCTTCTATCATAGCCTCAACGGAGCGCCTGTCATGGGGCATAAGCCCAAGTTTTCCGCAGGTGGATATAAGTATTTCATATGACTCCTCCCAGGAGATGCCCTCCACAGTAGACACAGATTCCAGCGCAGTACCGAGCTGGTCGAGTTCAGGGTGACCAGTGGGGTTATGTACCTTTAGTATAAATGGAGCAGAATCCATAGATTCACCTCTTTCAGGCAATTTCGTAGTCGTCGTCGGAAATAATGCCGCTGACAGGGCGCTGGTCGGGGCGCTGGAATATGGTCATATCGTTCTCGTTCTCCATATACCTGGTCATGCGGATAATACGCTCTCTGAGTTTCTGCTCACGGACAGACCTGGACTTACGGAAAGCGTTATCGACCATGCGTCCGGCGTGGTACTCATCGTGAATGACCTGGGAGTAATAGTTGGTGGTGAAAAGGTAGTAAGCCTGACTGTCAGCGTCGAGGAAGAAATCGAGTGTACCATATGTATTCTTCCGGCAATAAACCTTAGCGATGATTCTCTTTTTCATGTTCAGATCCTCCATTTCGTAATTTAGGTTATGTGAATTTAGGTTATGTGAATTAGTTCCTATACCCTATATACAACCTTAGCGGAGGATTTTTTTACGGTGGATAGAAAAAATCCGCCTGTGTAGTAGAAATTCACAGGCAGTCAGTATTATTTCCAGGGCCTTTTGTCCTCAGTCCAGCCTTTTTCCTTCCAGTAGGCGACATCTACCGGATTGAAGCCATTTTTCTGCATCATGTGCATAGCGAAGAACAATCCCCTTGTTTTCAGGCTTGGGGTGAGTTTCAGGCAGCGGGCGGCGATTTTCCGGGCGAGGGCGGAGGTGTCCACGTCTATCCTTGACTTCATCTCCGGCTTTACGTCCTCCCAGCATATCGCACCGACAGCTTTGCCGTACTTGTATATCCTCGCCACGCCCCAGAAGAAAAGGCTGTCCGCCATATCCTTGTTTGTGGATTTCATGCCAGCGCCGGCGGCGGTACTGATGCAAACGCCCTGCTTCCGGAACATTTTCTCCTCCGGGCGGTGAACCATCCAACGCCAGCCGTAGTGGTCGAGGAACGCCTTCATAGCACCGCTGGCATGGTAGACGTACACCGGGCTTGCGAGAATGATAACGTCCGCATCGTCGATAGCGTCGGTGATTGGCTTCAGTTCGGCAAAATGCGGACATTTCTCCTCATTTTCCATGAAACACTGGCTACAGCCGATGCAGAATTTTCCGAAGTCTCTTGGCAGAAAGAACTCTGTCACCTGTCCCCCAAGTTTATCTGCAAGACTGCGAGCGATGTGGTAAGTTGAACCCTTGTGATTCTGACCGCTGATTATAACTGTTTTCATACTCCCCAACCCCTTAATGGTAAAATTAGGGCGTGTTGACACTATAATAATGCGCAGATTTTTGAGCAGAATTTCT
>CAMOEP010000160.1 GCA_946612185.1 uncultured Ruminococcus sp. | reverse complement strand
TCTTAAAACTCTAAACAAATCTGCGTATCACATTTTTTTGCAAACTGTAATGCTTCCATGAACACAGGGCATTTGTGGTTTTTAGTATATTCATTGAAGAAGCGCTCTGTAATAGCCAAATCACAGTTAGGAATTATCTCTTCCTCGTAATCATCGATCATCAATTCTAACTCAGAATTCAGTTTATCAAAGAAACCGCAGTTCCACAAATAGTTAAACTCTGTAGCTGGCAAAACAAAATACTTCAAATGATCTTCTTTTGAAATGTCATTATTGTAATCAATAACACCTTGTTCATCTATAGGAATTGCTATAGTTCTATCAAAATTACTGTTCATCATCTGATTCTTCCTCCTTTGTATCTGAATTTAAGAAATGAGTATCTCTCTGAAACTCGTGCTTAGTTCTTCCTCTTTGCTTACCGTTTTCAACGAAATTTTATCATGATAAGCGCTCCTCTCACAGTGATTGCCAATGATTTATCCTAACTTGTCCATGCACAGCTTTATCAGCCATATTATAATGTAGTGTACCGGGTAGAAGCCGTAGAAGAACCACTTTGTAAATACCGGGTGCTTGCCCTTTTTGCCGTTGTAGAATACGGTCATGCACAGGTACGCAAGCACGAACATGGCGAACATGATGCATATATACAGTATCAGCTTTCCGGTGTCAACCTTGCCGAGAGAGAAAAGGTTCAACAGACAGTTTACAAGCATCAGCGAAGCGGAGGATATGAACCTCGCCTTCGGGCGCTCACGGAAAATGTGCAGGCAGAATATTATCAGCACGCCGAATACCATCCAGTCCGAAAAAATCAGGAGACTTCCGGCGACGCAAAGTGCTACAAGGGTGATTCTCTGCCAAAGCTTGAATTTGCTTTCCCACGCCATTATTGACAGCAGTCCGAAAAGCAGCGAGAAGATGACGTTTGTCGTCCACCAGCCGTAAATTGGCTGCATTATGAGCCAGTCGAATGGCTGGGTTATGCAGGCGAATATCAGAAGCCGGAGTGCGTATTTTTTCCTGTCCCGTGTGTACTTGTAGCCGTCAGCGATGAAGAAGAACATTACCGGCGGACAAAACAGTGATATTGCTGCAAGTATCATCAGCGGAGCAGGCAGATGAAATACAGCCAGAGAGTCGTCCGGGTGGTACATAAGGTTGATCCAGGCGATAGCGTGACCGATGAACATGGGAATTATCGCCATGTACTTCATAATGTCCCGGTTAAATATCTTGTAGCTTTTTTCTGCCATACTATCCTCCCTTATTTAATTTGTAATGCATAATGAACCTTCGGTGCATTTACGGTTTAACCATAGTTTTAATAGAACTTAGTACCAATGGCAACAAAGTTATATTCGGGAAATTCTGTAGAGCTTATGTTTCGCATTTCTTCCGGAGAACTTAGTCCCAATGCAAACTAAGTTGAGCGACGAAAAAAGTCGTTCTTCTGCCAAAGTAAGCGAGTTAACGAGCGTCAACGTGGGAGCGGTCAAGCTGGCTCAGCTTGCAAGCTGGAATCAGCTTGACCATAGCCACGATGCCGCTTGCTTACGCTCGCTTACTTTGACAGAAACGGAGCTTTGTACGTCGCTCAACCGTATTTGTACTGGCACAAAGTTCTCCGGTAGAACAAAAAACGGCAAATTTATAAAATACTCAAATAGTCCTTAGTACCATTGAAAACACGGTTGAGCGACGAAAAAAGTCGTTCTTCTGCCAAAGTAAGCGAGTTAACGAGCGTCAACGTGGGAGCGGTCAAGCTGGCTCAGCTTGCTTACGCTCGCTCATTTTAAAAGAAACGGAGCTTTGTACGTCGCTCAACCGTATTTGTACTGGCACAAAGTTCTCCGGTAGAACAAAAAACGGCAAATTTATAAAAATACTCAAATAGTCCTTAGTACCATTGAAAACACGGTTGAGCGACGGCAAAATGTGATGTTCTAAAAAGTAAGCGAGCTTAGCGAGCGTCAACGTGTCTGCGGTCAAGCTGGCTCAGCTTGCAGCTTGCACCGGCGATTGACCAGAAAATGGGGGAGAAGGTGATGTTGCTTACGCCTATCATCAGTACAAGTATTCCGCATATCACCATGAATCCTAAGCCAATCGCTTTATTTGATACCCGGCGCTTCATTCCGGATATGGCAAGCGCAATAACTGCCACGAATATTATTCCCAGCGCAACTGCTGAAAGTACTCCTCTTGTTGCTGCGGTGTACAGGAACTCGTTGTATACCTTGTCGAACGTTCCCTTGTTGGCTGCTACGATGTCGTTAACGTCAGCGTCTTCCTCGCCGCTTATTGATGCCGATGTGTAAAGCTGAGGATATACAAGCTGATCCGGGCCTGTACCTGTCAGAGGGTCTTGGCTGATGATGTTCATGGTCTTGTGGTTCAGTGTGGAGTATATGCCGAAGGAATCGTCCAGATCAACAATAGAGGTATCCGGTTCGCCGCTTGCGGAAATACGGTAGTATGAATCAGCCCACCAGAGGATACGTCCGTCATACAGGCGGTAAGACTGGATATTTCCAATCATTCCTGCATTTACAAGAACTATGCCCAGAATAGCCGGTACTATTATAGCCGCCGCAGAAGCCATTTTTACCTTTGGCGACTTTGTTGCGATAGTCATTGCCACAGAAGTCACAACACCGAAGATAAGCGCAAATGTGCCTACGATAGAGTAAGTGAACACCAGAACGAATGAGAAAAGACACAGGCAGATGATGCAGAGAATACGGTGAAGCTTTTTCCTGGCAGTCATGAAGCCGAAAAGCGCTGCCACTACTGACAGACTCAGCACCATTGCAAGGAATATAGGCGACTGGCAAAGTCCGGAAGCGGCATTTATCTTGCTTTCGATCGAAACGTAGCTGTACTGTCCGAGTTTTCCGGTGAATATCTGTATCAGCGACCATACCGAGTTAAGAGCGCCAGTGCATATAACTGCGGTAATAAGCGAGTCAATGGCGGATTCACGTTTGATAGCTGTTGCAGTAACAAAGAAGCTGAAATAGAATATCAGTGCCAGCAGACCCTCGCCACGACCGGTGTAACCATAAAGTGAGATAACAAGGTCGTAGGACGTAAGGGATGAAATTATCGCCAGAAGCAGCATTGCACCAAATGCGCAAACCGGTATCAGTGCCTTGCCTGTGATGTACTTCTTGACAAGACCGATAAGTGCCAGTATCATGCATATAACGCCGGAAACCGCCAGTCCTGCGGCGGAAACGGAGTACATATTTTCGCTTGTTATCTCAGGAATGGCTGTTGCGATACTTGTCATCAGACAAGCAGCGATAAGTCCCTTTGAAGCCAGAGAGGAGTACTTCTCCTCAGTCATGTTCAGAATGAAATTTGATTTTTCCGTAGAATTAAATAGTTGCTTAGCCATAAGAAAAGCCTTTCGTTATTTATTTTACTGATATAGTGACTATACACTCATCGCCGTCGATAGAGTCCACAGTCACAGTAACGCCGGGGTCGATAGTTTCCTGTTCGTAGTCGTCGTACCAGGCAAAACCCGGAACGGAACTGTCCACAACATCGCCGGTATGGAAATAGTTTTCCTCATAAGTACCAGAGGCGCTGTTCACAAGGCGGACGATACGCCTGCCGGCATCAAAATTCGGGTTATTGAAGTTATCGTAGAGGTAGCCGGTGTACCTTGACTGCGGGAGATAGACCTCGGTATCGGCGTGGAATATACGCAGACCACTTGAATTATTAAGGTAGATGTCCCTGATGAAAGAGTTGTTGCCGTCGGGGGTATTGTATTCCATGATGAAGTACTCGCAGTTGTAGTCAGCCTCGATGCTGCCGTTGGGGATAATAACGCAGTTGCCCTCGTCGGACTGTGAATTTTTCAGCACGAAGGTCTGCGAACCGTAAGCACGGTCGAAAACGTTTACCTGGTCGGTCTTGTACCAGCCCAGGAGAAGCTTTGACAGCGCACCCATATCGCACATTGAGTCGTCCATATCCTCCCACCCGGCAGTACCAGCCATGCCCTGACTGCCGCTATAGACGTAGTAGTCCGGCAGACCCATAGCATGACCCATTTCGTGAAGCAGGGTATAGGAGAAAGTGTTGTGGTCATCACTGGCATCTATGGACTCAGTTCCGGATATCATATGACCTATCTTTACGCCGTCAACGGTGGTCTTTCTGTTCCAGCCCTCAGCGTTAGCGGCGGGCCACCAGTAGGAGTCGTAGTCCGAGTTTGGAACGTTGATTATTGAAACGTCGATACAGCCGTCGCCGTTTCCGTCGAACTGCGAGAAGTTCACCGAATCGTCCAGGGCGGTGAGACATTCCACCAGGAGTGACCCGTGGTCGAGGGAGTAGTCAGCGATATTTTTCTGAGCGGTATAGCGGAAAACGTCACCCTCAAGGGATAGAGCGCCTTTTGAGGAGCGCTTATAGAAAGCCGCCATGCTTTCAAAGGGGAAGGACAGGTCAGCGGTATCCTCGCTGCCGAAAGATATCTGCCGCACATAGTCCAGGTCAGGCTCATAGGAGTACTTGCAGTCGGGGAAGTCCACATAGAATATGACCGCTTTAGCCGTGCCGTGTGAGGGCATGAAAGGGGAGTGCTGCTGGATAGAGGGGTAGATATAGTCCTCGTTGTAGTCAAGTTTACCGTGGCGGTAGTAGTTACCGTAGTTATATACCCAGACCCGTTTCCAGTCGTTATCGGATATAGCCTGCCGGAGCTGAACCATATCAAAAGCGGTTATTTTACCGTCATGGTCAAGGTCAGCGGTATGGAAAGAGCCGCTGCTATGCTCAGGTTTATGACCGTCAACGGCGAAATTATCGTAGTCCAGGCGGTAGGAATTAGCGGCAGTAAGCGGCGTTCTGCCCATAAGGTGATTTGCCAGAAGAACCATATCCGCCGCACCGAGAGCGCCGTTACCGTCGATATCACCGACATAGCCGATACTTCGCCAGTGACCGTCGCTATAGTCCAGCTTTATCGCATCAGCCCTCAGCGAAGCGGAGCAGGCAAGACTCACAGCCGCAGCGCAGGCAGCAGCGGTGATACGTTTTGTATTCATACGACCCTCCTTTAGGATATAAAAAAGCGGACGGCGCAATGACCGTCCGCACAGGATCACTTAGCGTAATCCGAAACTCTGCTTTCACGAATGAGGTTGACCTTGATCTGTCCGGGGTAATCCATTTCAGACTCGATCTGCTGAGCGATCTGTCTTGCAACGATGACCATTTTCTCATCATTGATGATCTCAGGAATGACCATGATCCTGACCTCACGTCCTGCCTGAACTGCGTAGCACTTCTCAACGCCTTCGTAGGAGGTGCATATCTCCTCAAGCTTCTGAAGACGCTTGATATAGCTTTCGTAGTTTTCACTTCTTGCAGCAGGTCTTGCAGCGGAGATAGCGTCGGCAGCCTGAACGATACAGGCAATGACAGTTCTGGGTTCAACGTCGTTGTGGTGAGCCTCAACTGCGTGGATAACAACAGGGTTTTCGTTGTATTTTTTACATACATCAACACCGATCTGAACGTGAGAGCCTTCGATCTCGGAGGTGAGAGCCTTACCGATATCGTGGAGCAGACCGGCACGTCTTGCCAGATTAGCGTCTACGCCCAGCTCAGAAGCGAGAACGCCGCAAAGCTTGGCAACTTCGATAGAGTGATCGAGAACATTCTGTCTGTAGCTTGTACGGTACTTCAGACGACCGAGAAGCTTGATAAGTTCGTGGTTAAGACCGTGAACGTTAGTTTCGATAACAGCACGTTCGCCCTCCTGCTTGATGCGGTACTCGACCTCACGGCGGGCTTTATCGACCATTTCTTCAATGCGGGTGGGGTGGATTCTGCCGTCAGCGATAAGTTTTTCCAGAGCGATCCTTGCCACCTCACGGCGGATCTGATCGAAGC
>CAMOEP010000159.1 GCA_946612185.1 uncultured Ruminococcus sp. | reverse complement strand
GGTTGAGCGACGGCAAAATGCAATGTTCTAAATGGTGAGCGAGCGCAAGCAAGCGGCAACGTGGGTGCGGTCAAGCTGGCTCAGCTTGAAAAATAAATGCTGTTGCCCTGTTATGAATTAAAAAGGGGATTGATTTTTCAGCAGCTATGTGTTATAATCATACTGTAACACTATACATTGCTAAAACGGAGGATTATTATGGATCTCAAGGAGCTTCGTGACCAGATCGACATCATTGACAGCGATATACTCTCCCTCTTTATGAAACGTATGGAACTGTGCAGAGATGTGGCAGAATATAAAAAGATAAATAATTTACCTGTATTTCAGGGCGGCAGAGAACAGCAGGTCATCGACCGGATCAAGTCACTGACTAATGAACCGGAACTGGAAAACGGTACTGCTGCGCTCTTTACCAATATTATGGACATCAGCAAAATTCTCCAGAACAGACAGATCCTTACCGATGATACCGACTACTCTTTCTCACTCCCCGACTTCGCAGGCGCTCACCGTATCGGCTGCCAGGGTACTTCCGGTGCTAACTCAGAAGCCGCTGCACGCCAGATCTTCGGTGATCGTGACTTTATATTCTATCGCTCCTTTGAGGACGTTTTCAAGGCTGTTCAGTCCGGTGAACTGGACTACGGCGTTCTCCCGGTTCATAACTCTACCGCCGGTTCGGTAAACTCTACCTACGACCTTATGGCGAAATACAGCGTCTATACCGTCACAGAAGCCGTTGTGGAAATAAACCACTGCCTCGCCTGTCGTGAGGATATCTCCCCGGCGGAGGTATCTATGGTATACTCCCACCCTCAGGCACTTGCTCAGTGTTCCGAGTTTATCTCCGAGAACCATTTGCATACCGGCGAATTCGAGAATACCGCTACTGCGGCGGCTATGGTGGCTGAAAGTGACCCGGCTCAGAAAAAAGCTGCGATATGCTCGGTTGAATGTGCAGAGAAACTGGGTCTGCATATCATCGCAAGAGATATTTCCGACTGCGCCCTGAACCGTACCAGATTTGTATGTATATCAAGGGATATGCAGGTTCTCCCGGACGCTGACGCTGTTTCCGTTATGCTGAAGATCCAGCATACCGAAGGTAGTCTTTACCGACTGCTGACAAAGTTCTACGTCAACGGCATGAACCTTATCCGCATCGCTAACCGCCCCGTTAAGGACGGCAGCTTCGATGTCGTGTTCTACCTTGATTTCAGCGGCAGACCCGATGACCCTAACGTTAAAGCGCTTATGAACGACCTGGCGAAGAATCTGGAATACTTCCGCTTCCTGGGTACTTTCAAGGCTGAGTGAGAGGAGCGTATTTTTATGACTGACTTCCGCAGCCTGCTGAAAAGCGGCAGGTTCTTATATCTTGACGGCGGCATGGGTACTATGCTGCAAGCTGCCGGCGTGCAGACCGACCATGTGCCGGAACTGCTGAATATCACCGACCCGGAAGTGATAATGACCGTTCACAGGAAGTACTCCGATGCCGGTTCTGATGTGGTCTACGCCAATACCTTCGGCGCTAACCGCTATAAACTCCAGGACTGCGGGCATAGTGTGACTGAGGTGGTAAGCGCAGGTATCGCCAACGCTAAAAAAGCCGTTGACGGAAAGTCACTGGTTGCGCTGGATATAGGCCCTATAGGTCAGCTTCTTGAACCTACCGGTTCGCTGAAATTCGAGGACGCTTATGATACCTACAAGGAGATAGTCCTCGCCGGAAGCGATGCCGACCTTATCACTATCGAGACTATGACCGACCTGTACGAGGTCAAGGCGGCTGTTCTTGCAGCTAAGGAGAACTCCGACAAGCCGGTTATCGTGACTATGACCTTCGAGGAGAATATGCGTACCTTCACCGGCGTTTCCCCGGAATGTATGGTAGCTGTGCTGGAAGGTCTGGGCGTGGACGCTCTGGGCGTGAACTGTTCCCTCGGCCCGGAGGAACTTTATCCGGTACTTGAAAAGATATGCTCACTTTCAAAACTGCCGGTGATCGCAAAGCCTAACGCCGGTCTGCCTGACCCTGTTACGAACCAGTTCAACGTTGATGCTCCGGAATTCGCTGAGAGTGCGCTGAAACTGGCTGACGCAGGCGTGCGCATCTTCGGCGGCTGCTGCGGAACTACTCCGGCGCATATTTCCGCTGTAGTTGAGGCGCTTAAAGCGAAAAGTCCGGTATGCCGTGAGATAACTCCCAAAAGCCGTGCCTGTTCAGCAGTTACCTGCGTAGTTATCGACCAGCCGAGAGTTATCGGTGAGCGTATCAATCCTACCGGTAAAAAACGCTTCAAGGAGGCGCTGCTCGCCCATGATGTTGACTATATCCTGGGTCAGGCTGTAGAGCAGGTGAACGCCGGTGCTGAGATACTTGACGTGAACGTAGGTCTGCCCGGTATCGACGAAAAGGAAATGATGATAACCGCTGTTAAGGCGATACAGGGTGTCTGTGATACCCCCTTGCAGCTCGATTCCACTAACCCGGAAGTCCTTGAAGCCGGTCTGAGAGTGTATAACGGCAAGCCTGTTGTAAACTCCGTAAACGGTGAGCCGGAGTCACTGGAAGCTATACTGCCCCTTGTTAAAAAGTACGGCGCTGCGGTAGTCGGTCTGACACTGGACAAGGGCGGTATCCCGAAAACTGCCGAGGGACGTTTTGCTATCGCTGAGAGGATACTTAACAGGGCGCTGGAGTACGGTATTCCCCGTGAGGACGTGTTCATTGACTGCCTTACTCTTACCGCTTCTGCTGAGCAGGACGGCGTTATGGAGACTATCAATGCCCTGAACCGTGTCCACAATGAACTGGGACTTAATACAGTACTGGGCGTTTCCAATATCAGCTTTGGTCTGCCGAACCGTGAGACTATCACCCGCACATTCCTGACAATGGCGCTGCACAGTGGTCTTACTCTGCCTATCATCAACCCCAATATTGACGGTATTATGGGCGCAGTAAGGGCGTACAGGCTGCTTGCCGGCATCGACAGGGATTCCGTTGACTTCATTGCTGCTTACTCTGGTGCTGACAGCGCTCCCAAGCCTGCACCTACTGCGGACAAGGGGTCGCCGGATATAGTTTATTCTGTCAAGAACGGTCTGAAAGCGGACGCTGTAAAGGCTGCAAAGGCGCTTGTGGAGACTACTGACCCTATGGAGATAATCAACGGCTGCCTGATACCTGCCCTGGACGCTGCCGGTGCTGATTTTGAGAAGGGAAAGATATTCCTGCCTCAGCTTATACTTACTGCCGGTGCAGCGCAGGCGTGCTTCGAGGTCATCAAGGACAAGCTGTCACTGACCAATGGCGGAAGCGTTTCAAAGGGCAAGGTGGTGCTTGCTACTGTAAAGGGCGATATCCACGACATCGGAAAGAATATCGTAAAGGTACTGCTTGACAGTTATGGGTTTACGGTCATCGACCTGGGCAAGGACGTTGACCCGGCGCTTATCGTTGAAACTGCTATAAAGGAGCAGGTAAGTCTGGTGGGACTTTCTGCCCTTATGACCACTACGCTGGGCGCAATGGAGGAGACTATCGCCCTTTTGAACCGTGATTATCCCGGCTGTAAGACGGTAGTGGGAGGAGCGGTGCTGACGGCTTCTTATGCTGAGCAGATACACGCTGACTTCTACGCTAAGGACGCAAAGCAGACAGTTGATATTGCCGCAAAAGTATACAACGCTTGATTTAATGCGTAATGCGTAATGCTTGATTTAATGCGTAATTCGTAATGCGTAATGCGTAATTAAAGGTATCGCCTTGCGGCGATGATTTTAAAAAAATATCGTCCGGTTCATTATGTGAGCCGGACGATTTCTTTTTTAGTATCAGTTGCGGCGGTAAACTTACCGTTTCAGAAATGGCACAGCGCATTGCGCATTACGCATTATAAATTACGCATTGATGTCGAAGAATGTCAGCCAGTGGTGAAGCTGTATGAAAAAGGCAATAGTCTGGGGCAGGTTCATTAGCTGTCCGTACCACTGTACATGGTCTTCCCCGGATAAAAGCCGGTTCAGTGCCTCCGGGCGCACTATCTCCGTCAGCGGCGTTCCGGCGGCAAGTATCCCCGAAAGTTCCTCCGTTACCGCCGCCAGAAATGCCGGGTCGTGAGTCTTGGGATACGGGCTTTTCTTCCGCCAGAGTACTCTCTCCGGCAGCCAGCCCTCCATTGCCTTCCTCAGCAGTCCTTTCTCCCTGCCCTGCCAGTCCTTATACTCCCACTTGACATTATAAAGGTACTCCGCTATCCGGTAGTCGCAGAAAGGCACTCGCACTTCCAGACCGCTGTACATGGACATTCTGTCCTTCCGGTCAAGAAGCGTCTGCATGAACCAGTGAAAATTAAGCTGGGTCATTTCCCTCATTCTCTTTTCAAGTGGACTGTCTCCGGGGAGAGTGTCAGCATAGTCGGCAGTTTCACGGTATCGGCTGTAAACGAATTCCTGCGCATCTGCCGCATTTGCGTACTTCTCCGCTATGAATCCGCTGCGGTATGCCGTACTCTGCGCCCAGGGAAAACCGTCAGTCATGCGGATATCCTTATCCCTGTACCAGGGATAGCCGCCGAATATCTCGTCTGCACATTCACCGGACAAGGCAACCGTTCCGTGCTTCTTTATCTCACGGCAGAATATCAGCAGCGATGCGTCCACGTCTGCCATTCCGGGAAGTCCCCGTGCCTGGGTGCTTTCGTAAAGCGCCTGCACCAGTTCAGGAACTTCCACCACCGTCCAGTGGTGGTCGGTATCAAGGTATTCCGCCATTTCCCTGATATACTCCGGGTCACTGTCCGGCTGAAAATGTGAACTGCGGAAGTACTTATCATTCCCCTTATAGTCCACGGAAAACGTGGAAAGCCGCTTGCCATGCTTCTTCATCTCCGATGCGGCAATTGACGAGATAAGGCTTGAATCCAGTCCCCCTGAAAGGAATGTACACACCGGCACATCTGCCACAAGCTGACGGCGGATAGAGTCCTCCACCAGTTCCCGGACGTGGGCGGCGGTGTCCTCGAAAGTCTCGTTCAGTTCCCAGGCACGAAGCCGCCAGTACTCATGAAGGTCAAGCCCCTTGTGGGTGAAATGTCCGCACCAGCCGGGGCGAACCTCCTTGAAGCCTTTCAGCACGCCGCTGCCGGGAGTTCTTCCGGGGGCGATGAGGAGAAGTTCCATAACGCCCTCGCTGTCAAGGACACGGGGAATGTCCGGGTTCGCCATAAGCGCCGGTATCTCAGAGGCAAAGTAAAGCGTACCGCCGGATTCGTAGTAAAACAGCGGCTTTACGCCGATACGGTCACGGGCAAGGAAAAGAGTTCCCCTAAGACGGTCGAGGATCGCAAAAGCGAAGATACCGTTGAAGCGGTTCACGCAGTCCTCGCCCCACTTCACATAGCTTTTAAGTACTACCTCGGTATCGGAGTGGGTGGTGAACTCAAAGTCGGTTTCAAGTTCACGGCGAAGTTCGGCGGTGTTATAAAGTTCGCCGTTGTATACTATCACGAACTCCCCTCCGCACCGGCATTTCATAGGCTGTCTGCCGCCCTGAATGTCGATGACTGCAAGACGGGTATGCCCCAGTACTGCCTCCGGGAATACCTCAATGCCGTTCTGGTCAGGGCCACGCCTTGCCAGCACCGACATCATCTTCCGGCAGTTTCGCTCCTGCGGCCGCATATCCTCCAGAAAGTTCACTATCCCTGTAATTCCACACATAAGACACCTCCGCCGCTTCCGGCTGCGGCAAGCCGTTATGTCATATTATATGTTTAAGACTCATTTTGTGTTCTCCGGTGGCGCAAAACGGGCAGGTGGTTAATATTTGGTTACGGGTCACGGCAACAGCATTTACTTTTTGGGAATTATTTAAGTCGCACGTTTCTTTTTTGAGAGCTGCCACTCTCCAACTCACCGTCTGCCAAAGGGGACAACCCAAG
>CAMOEP010000158.1 GCA_946612185.1 uncultured Ruminococcus sp. | reverse complement strand
GCTGGGAATATGTTTCATCTTCGCCTATTTCGGTACTTTTCTTTATGAGCATATCACCAGTATCAAGTCCCTCGTTCATCTGCATAGAGGTGACACCAGTTTCCTTTTCGCCGTTCAGGAGAACCCAGTTTATAGGCGCAGCACCTCTGTACCTGGGCAGGAGTGAAGCGTGGATATTTATGCAGCCGTACTCTGGCAGCTCAAGAACCTCTTTGGGAAGTATCTGACCGTAAGCAGTTACCACGATAAGATCGGGAGCAATATTGTGCAAAATTTTCATAGCCTCAGCCGCATCATCGCCCTTTCTCAGGGAAAGCGGCTGGTATACCTCGATGCCGTACTCAACCGCAGCCGCCTTGACGGGAGTGGGTATCATCTTGTATCCCCTGCCCTTTGGCTTGTCCGGCTGAGTGAATACGCCTGCGACCTCGTGGCTGCTTTCCGCCAGAACTCTCAGGCAGGGAACGGCGAAATCGGGAGTTCCCATGAATACTATCTTCATTTATTCTCCTCCTCAGGAACGAAGAATTCATCAACAATCTCGGTGAATACATGACCGTCCAGGTGGTCATTTTCGTGAGATGTACACTGTGCGGCAAGTCCCTCAAAATCACGCTCGAACCAGTTGCCGTTTCTGTCCTGGGCTTTCAGGTGAACTTTCATAGGTCTGCGGACGTATCCCCACACATTCGGGCAGGAAAGGCAGCCCTCCTGAACGTACTGTTCGCCCTCTTTGCTGGTGATCTCAGGGTTTATAGCCTCGACGATGCCTTCTTCGTCCAGATGCATAATAAAGATCCTGCGGCAGATACCCACCTGAGGTGCTGCCAGACCCACACCCTGCGCCTTGTCGAGAGTTTCATGCATATCGTCCAGCAGAGTAGCCAGCTTTGCATCGAACTTTTCAACAGGTCTGCAAACTTTGTGGAGAGACTCGTCTTTATCAGTTAAAATTTTTCTGTAAGCCATAACTAATCCTTTCTATACTCCCACATCGCCGTTAATGTCGGCATAGAGGGCGATCTTGTTCATCTGCCGCAGTTTCGGGGCTTCGGTGAGGATACCGCTTATAAATCCCCGTATCTGGGCAGTATTCTTGCATTTCATGATGATCCTGTAGCGGAACTTGCCGCTTATCCTGCCATAGGACGCACGAACCGGGCCAAGCACACGGACGGGAGTTTCCGGGGAAAGCTGGCGGAGTCTTGCGTCCATAAGCTGCAATACCGCCTGTGATGCCTCCTGAACTTTCGCCTCGTCCTCGCCGGACAGCGCAAATACGCACATATCACATATCGGCGGAAATATCAGCGGAGTTCGTATACTCATTTCCTCACGGTAGAAACCCTTGTAGTCCTGAGCAGCGGCGAGGTTCATAATGTAGTGTTCCGGCATGAAAGTCTGGAGAATCGCTCTGCCCTGCCGGTCGCCACGTCCGCCACGTCCCACCACCTGAGTTATCAGGGAGAATGTACGCTCATAGCTGCGGAAGTCGCCGGCGTAGAGTGAACGGTCAACCGAAAGTACGCCAACCAGGGTGACATTAGGAAAATCCAGCCCCTTGCCTATCATCTGAGTGCCTATCATTATGTCATAGTCGCCACGGCGGAAGTCGTTGAAGCCTTTTTCGTAGGAAAACCGGGAAAAAGTGGTATCAGCGTCCATTCGCAGTATCCTTGCGGAGGGTAGGAGCTGGGAAAGTTCCTCCTCAAGCTTCTGAGTGCCGAAGCCCATACTTTTCATGTGCTTCGAGCCGCAGGCAGGACATTCCGTCACCGGTTCGCAGGCGTAACCGCAGTAGTGGCACATCAGCTTTCCGTTTTTCTTGTGATACGTCATGGGGACTGAGCAGTTCGGGCAGTACACCGGCTGATAGCAGTCGCAGCAGCTAATGATAGTCTGATAGCCACGGCGGTTCAGGAGGAGTATGCTCTGCTCACCATTTTCCAGGTTCGTTCGGAGTTCCTTCTGGAGCAAACGGCTGTATTCCGTGGCATTTCCTGCCTGACGCTCCATATTCATATCAGCGATAGTAACTATCGGGAGCGAACCGGCGTGGTACCGCTCGGTCATCTCGATAAGCTTGTACCGTCCTTTTTGTGCGAAGTAATAGCTTTCCACCGAGGGAGTAGCTGACGCAAGCAAAAGCACGCAGTTATGCCATTTGCAGCGCTGTTTTGCCACATCATGCGCCAGATAACGTGGTGAACTGTCCGACTTGTAGGTACGCTCGCCCTCCTCGTCGATGATGATGATGCCGATATTGTCCAGGGGCGCAAAAACCGCACTCCTTGTACCTATTACGATATCCGCATCGCCACGTTTTATACGCTTGTACTCGTCAAGGCGCTGACCCAGGGAAAGTCCGCTGTGGATAACTGCCACACGTTCGCCAAAAAGCGCCCGGAAGCGGTCAAGCACCTGGGGTGTCAGACCGATCTCCGGGATAAGAAGCAGTGCTTGTCTGCCAAGAGTTACTGCATCATTTATCAGCTTTTCAAAGACTGAGGTCTTGCCGCTTCCGGTAACTCCGTGAAGCAGAAAAACCTCCGGTTGACGGGCTTTCATTGGTTCAAGAACTTGCTGACGGGCATTTTCCTGCTGTGCGGACAGAGTGATACTATTGATATCAATGCGTCCGACGGCGGAGTCGTCCACCCGGCGCAGCACTTCCTGATCGTACTCCTCAGCCGCACCTGCCGCCACAAGGCGTTTCAGGACAGCCTCGGTAAATCCGCACATATAGGCGGTTTCCCGGACAGAAGCCGAACCGTACTCGCTGAGAAATTCTGCTGCTGCACGCTGTTTCGGGGTCAGCTTGAAGGAATCGGGTTCACTCAGAAACTTATCCGACAGGCGTATCATGCGGACGGAAGCGTCGCCCACGTTCTGCCGGAAAGCGTTATTTGAGATAAGCGCCCCCGCATCGCAGAGTTCGTCCGGATAAAGTCTGCCGTTAGCGGCGATAAATGCTTCCGTCTGCTCGGTAACGTCATCGTTTTCGGACTGTAGAAGCTGCTGGAAAAGTTCCAGTGCAGGCGCACTCAGCGTTTCATTTGCGGTGGAAAACCTGCGGCACAGGCGGAAAGTCTCCCTGACCTTAACACTCATCGCCGGCGGCAGCATAACCTTTACTGCATCGAAGTAGGTACAGAAAGTCTGCTCCCTGACGTACCTTGCAAGGCGCAGGAGTTCGCCGGATATCACCGGTTCTTTATCAACAGCAGCCGCAATGGATTTCAGCCCCGGCAGATCACCGGAGCTGACCTCCATAACAACGCCGATACGCCGCTGATTGCCTCTGCCGAACGGCACAAGCACCCGGCAGCCGGGAGTTATACTAACATTTTCCGGGATACCGTAGCTGAACAGCTTATCGAATGAGTACGCCGTACCGCTGACGGCAACAGCCGCAATTTCAGGCATTATTCCTCGACAGGAGGAGCGATCTTGCACTTACCGCTTGCAAATTCCTCTACAGCGGTCTTAACGGGCTTTTCTTCGAGAGTCTGGTTATTTTCGTAGAGTTCCTCGGTGATCTCTCTTGCTCTCTTTGCGACAGCGATAACGAGTGAATAAGGGCTCTCGTTCTTTGAAATGATCTGGTTAACTGCGGGTCTAAGCATTTTTAAGCACCTCTCCTATTAATTCTGACTGGTAAACTGATCTGAACTTTTCAACCTTAACAACGTCCAGGAAGTCCTGAACTGCTTCCTCCAGACCGTCGTTCATGATAACATAGTCGTACTTTTCAGCAAGTGCGATCTCGGCGGAAGCCTGAGCGACTCTCTCCTCGATGACCTCATCTGCCTCAGTACCACGTTTTTTCAGGCGGCGGCGGAGTTCATTCACTGACGGGGGCAGCACGAATATGGAAAGAGCGTCCGGACGCTTTGCCATAACATTCATAGCACCCTGCACCTCTATCTCAAGGATAACGTTGATGCCTTTTTCCAGGTGTTCCTCAACGTCCTTCAGGGGTGTACCGTAGTAATGACCGCAATAGCCGGCGTGTTCGAGGAACTGGTCATTCTTTATCATATCCTCGAATTTTTCATCTGTAATGAAGTGGTAGTTAACGCCGTCCACCTCGCCCTCACGGGGATTTCGTGTAGTAGCGGATACTGACAGCCAGAAGTCGCCTGATTTCAGTATCTCAGCAAGCATCGTACCTTTTCCGCATCCAGAGGGGGCGGAAAATACGATAAGTCTGCCTTTATTCATCTTCATCAGAGCCTCCATTCTCATTTATTCTTGCAGCAAGGGTATCAGTGACCAGGGAGGACAGGACGATATGTCCGCTGTCCATGACGATCACGGCTCTTGTTTTTCTGCCAAAAGTAGCGTCAATAGCCCGTCCGTCGTCCTTAGCTTCCTGAACCAGGCGCTTTATGGGGGCGGAATCGGGGCTGACGATAGTAACTATCCGGGCTGAGGATATCATATTTCCGTAGCCGATATTTATCAGTTTCATTACTCTATATTCTGTATCTGCTCACGGATCTTCTCGATCTCAGCCTTCATATCCACCACAAGACGGGTGATATTAAGATCCTGCGCCTTTGAGCCGATGGTATTTACCTCACGGTTCATTTCCTGGACGATGAAATCCAGTTTTCTGCCTACAGGCTCGCCGGACTGGAGCATTTCCCTTAGCTGAGAGATATGGCTTCTCAGACGGACAGTTTCCTCATCGACGGCGATCTTCTCAGCGAATACCGCAGCTTCGGTGAGGACACGCTGCTGGTCGATGTCCTTACTTTCGAGTATCTCAGTAAGTTTCTTGTACAGGCGTTCTCTGTATCTGTTGACAGTTTCGGGGGATATCTCCTCCACCTTGCCCACCATAACGAGGATACCGTCAGCCTTTTCGAGAACGTCAGACTTGAGTCTTTCGCCCTCAACGGCTCTCATATCAACGAATCTGTCGAGGGCTTCCTTAGCCACCTGAGAAACGTCGTTCCATACTTGTTCTTCGTCATCGGGAGTTTTCTGGATATTGAAGATATCGGGGAGCTTGATGAGTTTAGAGAGGGCGAGGTCGTCCACAAGACCGAGTTCATCGGAAACGCTTCTGAGCGCCATAACATAGCCCTCAGCCGCACCCTTATTGATAGCGATCTCGGTATCACGGCCCTCGATATTGCTTATGCTAACGGATACCTCCACTTTTCCACGGGAAACGGAGGTTTTGAGCAGAGCCTTCAGTTTTTCGTCGATATAGTTGAAGGTTCTGGGGATTCTTGATGAATACTCATAGTATCTATGATTAACGGAGCGAATTTCAACGAGGATATCACGACCGTTCAGGACTTTCTGCGCCCTGCCATAGCCAGTCATACTTCTAACCATTTTCAACCTTCTTTCAGATTAGTATTATCGCACACCTATGCTATTATATTATAGCATACTCCCCCAAAAAATGCAAGCCCCCAGCGTGCAAACTTTCAGCACAAAGGGGACTTGCAATTAGATAATCTGACAGCAAAAAACAAGGCGGTTCCGAAGAACCGCCTTTCGTATGAGCAAATTTAAGTAATCGAATTACTTGATAGGCATATCAGCCTGTGTGTAAACGTTAGCGTCGAGCTGCTGAATGATGAATGCATCCTTAGTATCAACAACCTTATCAACGTTACAATCGCATCTGTCAAGAGCATCAGCATCAAGAGGATACTTCTCCTTGTTAGCTGAATACTGGAGAACGAGAACGATATCAGAGATAGATACAGTCTTGCTGTCATCAGCGTCGCCCCAGAGCTTGTCGCCAGATGTTGTAGGCTCGCTGCCGTCGTTAGGATCGGGCTTAACATCGGGATAGAGCAGAGCCATAGTACCTGTTGTGATCAGAGCATCGCCCATGTGCCAGAATCTGTGGAGAGTGAAGTAGTAGTCAGCAACATCAACTTTACCATCACCGTTGTTGTCCTCACCCTGACCCTGGTAGTACTTGTAAGCTTCCTGATACA
>CAMOEP010000157.1 GCA_946612185.1 uncultured Ruminococcus sp. | reverse complement strand
AACTTCACCCTCATCGAGGACGAAAACCTGCTTCACCCCAAGGTAAAGCTTGCAAGAGACTATATAACAAGTATCCTCAGAGCTATGGATATCGACGCTGAGTTCACTATCTACCAGAATGAGACTGGCGCTGTTGTGAATATCGAAAGCGATAACAATGGCACTATCATCGGCAGACGTGGTGAGACTCTGGACTCTATTCAGTACCTCTGCTCCATAATTGCTAACAAGGGCGATAAGGATTATTTCCGCATCACTATCGACTGTCTGGGTTACCGCAGTAAGCGTAAGGAAACCCTGGAGCAGCTTGCTGCAAAGGTTGCCAAGAGCGTTCTGAGAAGCGGCAAGTCCCAGCCCCTTGAGCCGATGAATCCCTATGAAAGACGTGTTATTCACTCCGCTATCGCTAAGATCGAGGGCGTGGCTTCACGTTCTGTAGGCGAAGAACCTTACAGAAAGATCATTATTTCCTCTACTAACCCCAGAAACGCCGGCGGCGGAAAGGGTCGCAGAGGTGGCAGAAATGACCGTAACGGCGACAGAAGAAATAACGGCGGCAAGAGGAGAGAGCGCAGAGAACCTAATCTGGAGCGCAGAACCATCGACCTGTCCACAAGCTTCGAGAAGGACTACAAAAAGCCCAGACCTGAGGACGATATCGCAGGCGGACTTTACGGAAAGATCGAGTTATAATAACGAATTATTAGCGCATGGCGGCTCTCGCCGTGCGCTGTTTTTTTGAGGTGATGATATGTCAACTATCGCTGCTATTTCTACCCCTAACGCTCCCGGCGGCATTGCCGTGATAAGGGTGTCCGGCGAGAACGCTATCGCCGTTTCAGAGGCGGTATTCACGCCGTTTGGCGGCAAAAAAGTCGGGGATATGCCAGGGTACACCTGCGCTTACGGCATCGCCGGCGACAAGGACGGGCGCATTGATGACTGTATTCTCACGGTTTTTCGTGCGCCGCACAGCTATACCGGCGAGGACGTGTGCGAGATATCCTGCCACGGCGGTATTTACGTTTCCCGGAAGATACTGCGTGCGCTGCTGAATAACGGCGCTGAACCGGCGCAGGCAGGGGAGTTCACCAAGAGGGCATTCCTGAACGGCAAGCTCGACCTGACCAGCGCAGAGGCGGTAATGGACGTAATTTCGGCAAAAAGTGAACTTGAACTAAAAATGGCGGAGCAGCTTCGTGAGGGGGCGGCTTTCAGGAAGGCGAAGGAGTGTTCCGGGAAACTGCTGGCGCTCCTGAGCGGTCTTGCCGCCTGGACGGACTACCCGGACGAGGATATTCCGGAGGTTCAGCCGGAGCATATGATAGGTGAACTCAGGGCTGTGAGGAGTACTCTGCAATCCCTTATAAATGGCTATGATTCGGGAAGAATTATCCGTGAGGGAATACCGGCGGCGATAGTCGGACGACCGAATGTGGGTAAGTCCACGCTGTTCAACTGTCTGAGCGGCTGCGAGCGGAGTATCGTCACCGAGATCGCCGGAACGACCCGTGATGTGGTTGAGGAGACTATCCGCCTGGGCGACATCGTTCTGAGGCTTTCGGACACCGCCGGTATCCACGAAACTGATGACAAGATCGAAGGCATCGGCATCGGTCACGCCCAGAAACTTATTGATACCTCGGAACTTATCATTGCGGTATTCGACGGTAGTTGTCCGCTGACAGCGGACGATTTTTCTCTGCTTGAAAGTCTCAAGGGGAGAAAAGTTGTTGCTGTCATTAACAAAACGGACGAAGAACTTAAAATTGAAGAAGATTATATTACACAGTTGATTATACACACTGTATATATTTCAGCTAAGGAAAATGACGGCGTTGACAAACTTCAAGCGGCTGTTGAGGAACTGTTCAGCATTTCCCGTGACAGCTTCGGCTCGGCTACCGCTGCAAATGAGCGACAGAAAAAATGTATCGACTCAGCACTTGCTTCCGTCGATGAGGCAATTTCCGCAATCGAATCCTGCCTGAACCTCGATGCGGTCAATATTATCCTGGACGAGGCTGAACAGCATCTCCTTGAACTTACAGGCGAAAAAATCACGGACGCAGTCGTTGATGAGGTGTTCTCACGGTTCTGCGTCGGCAAATAATGTTCCATGTGGAACAATCGAAAACAGAGGAATTACTATGTCATACAAAATGGGTGAATTTGATGTTGCAGTCGTCGGCGGCGGTCATGCCGGCGTGGAGGCTGCACTTGCCAGCGCAAGACTTGGCTGCTCAACGGTGATGTTTACCATATCTCTCGACCAGATCGCAAATATGCCCTGTAATCCGTCGATCGGCGGTACTGCTAAGGGTCATCTCGTTCGTGAGATCGACGCTTTGGGCGGAGAAATGGGCAAGGCGGCGGATAAATGTTTCATTCAGAGCCGTATGCTGAACCGGGGTAAAGGCCCGGCAGTTCACAGTCTGCGTGTGCAGGCAGACCGTATGAAATACCATGAGTATATGAAACAGGTCTGCGAAAAACAGGAAAATCTCTATGTAAAACAGGGCGAGGTTGCGGAGATACTTACCGAAAATGGCAAAATTACCGGTGTACGCACCAAACTCGGCGCTGAATATTCCGTGAAAGCGGTGATTATCGCCACCGGAACGTACCTCAAGGGTAAGATACATATCGGTGAAGAATCCTACGAAAGTGGCCCTGATTCGGCACTTCCCAGCAAATTTCTGTCGGGAAGTCTTGCCGAACATGGTATCGAACTGCGTCGCTTCAAGACCGGAACGCCTTGCCGTGTCCACAAAAGAAGTATTGATTTCGATATTCTGGAACGTCAGGACGGCGATGAAAATATCGTTCCCTTCTCCTTCGATACCCCTACTGACGGTCTGCGTAACCAGGTAAGCTGTTATATTTCTTATACAAATAGTAAAACACATGAGGTTATTTTAAACAACCTCCACCGCTCACCGTTATACTCCGGAAGGATAGAGGGTGTAGGGCCGAGGTACTGTCCGTCAATTGAGGACAAAATCGTCCGCTTCTCGGATAAGCCACGCCACCAGCTTTTCATTGAGCCAATGGGACTTTCCACGGACGAGTACTACTTGCAGGGTATGTCATCGTCGCTGCCGGAGGACGTTCAGCTTGCGTTTCTGCGGACGATCGAGGGTCTGGAAAACGTGGAGATCATGCGCCCGGCGTATGCGATCGAGTACGACTGCTGCGACCCCACACAGCTTAGTCCTACCCTGGAATTCAAGAAGTTGGGCGGACTTTACGGCGCTGGACAGTTCAATGGAAGCTCCGGCTATGAGGAAGCCGCCGCTCAGGGACTTGTGGCAGGCATAAACGCCGCCCTGAAGATCCGTGGCGACGAGCCGATGATCCTCGACAGGGCAAGTTCCTACATCGGCACGCTTGTGGACGACCTTGTGACCAAGGGCTGCTCCGATCCCTACCGAATGATGACCTCCCGCAGCGAATACCGCCTGATACTTCGCCAGGATAACGCCGATCAGCGGCTTATTCCCGTAGGATACCACATAGGATTGGTCAGCCGTGAGCGCTTTGAACGGCTTCAGGAGAAAATATCACAGGTTGAGGCGGAGAAAAAGCGTATCACTCATACCAACATCGCCCCCAGTGAGGCACTGAATATGTTCCTCGTGGAACATGGAACGTCGCCGCTGTCAACAGGCTGTAAAATTGCCGACCTGATACGCCGTCCTCAGATAAATTATAACGATATTGCTCAGTTTGATACCGAACGTCCGCAGCTTTCATTTGAGGTTTGCGAACAGGTGGAACTGCAAATAAAATACGAAGGCTACATCGAAAAACAGCTTGCCCAAATCGAACAGATGCGCAAACTTGAAACTACACTCTTGCCAGAAAATACGGATTATAGCCAGGTTTACGGTCTGAGACTGGAAGCTGCTGAGAAACTTAATAAGATAAAACCCCACTCACTTGGTCAGGCTTCGAGAATTTCCGGAGTTTCGCCGGCGGATGTTTCTATGCTGGCGGTATGGCTGCAAAAGCATAAGGAGGAGAACAATGCTACCTGAATTTGAATTATGTTGCGCTGAGTTTGGCAAGTTTGATATACAGCTTACTGAGCAGCAGTACCGGAAGTTCGACATCTACGCACAGTTCCTTGTGGAGTACAACGAAAAGGTCAACCTGACCGCCATAACCGAACCGATGGACATTCTGCGCAAGCACTTCATCGACTCGTCGCTGATGCTGGAATACTGCGATATACCGTCAAATGCGAGCGTTATCGACGTGGGAACAGGCGCAGGTTTCCCCTCAGTTCCAATGAAAATACTCCGGGACGACCTCCAGCTTACTCTGCTTGACAGCCTTGCAAAGCGGCTCACATTCCTGGAGCAGCTTTGCGAAAAGCTGGGAATCCAGGCAAAACTGGTTCACGGCAGGGCTGAGGACTGCGGCAGAATGGCTGAATATCGGGAAAAATTCGATGTTGCCACTGCAAGAGCCGTTGCGAATCTGTCCGTACTTTCCGAGTACTGCGTTCCTTTCGTGAAGGAGGACGGAATTTTCGCCGCTATGAAAGGCCCGACCGAGGACATTCAGGCATCAAGTGACGCTATCGAGAAACTGGGAGGCGAACTGGAGGACGTTATCGCTTACGATTTCTACGACGAAAGCCGCCGTATCGCAGTTATCAGAAAGGTTTCGCAAACTCCGTCAAAATACCCCAGAAATAGCGGTCAGATTAAGAAGAAATCCCTCTGATGCGCTGATATATAGTCGAATATACCGCCAAGATCTCGAATTTTAGCGGTATTTTCATATAGAAATAATTTCCCTCATGTGGTAAAATCAGCTTATGAAAGAAATTTATCAAGAAATGAGGGAATTAAAATGGCAGGATTTTTAACTTTTACCAGGGAGCGAACCCTGAACAAGGTGGTGGAGATTGAGGTAAGCCGTATCGTTCCGAACCCCAATCAGCCACGGCGTGAGTTCGCAGACGGCGATATTTCGTGCCTTGCGGACTCCATCGCTCAGAACGGAATTTTGCAGCCAATTGCTGTCCGGAAAAATGGCGAGGTCTATGAACTTATCGCTGGCGAACGGCGGCTCAGAGCGGCGAAAATTTGCGGACTTGAGGCAGTTCCGTGCATAATCCACGACATCGACGACCGAAATTCCGCTATACTTGCACTTGTGGAGAATATCCAGCGGCAAGACCTTTCGTTCTTCGAGGAGGCGGCGGCTATCGAGAAACTTATAAGCTGTTACGGGCTGACTCAGGAGGACGCTGCCTCAAAGCTGGGGCGTGCGCAGAGTACTATTGCCAATAAACTGCGGCTTCTGCGGCTTACCGACGAGGAACGTGACCTGATAATGCGCTCCGGACTGACCGAACGTCACGCCCGTGCGCTTTTGAAACTGGGCAGCCCGGAGGAGCGGCTGGGTGTGCTGGAAAAGGTCATAAAGCACGGGCTGAACGTGGAAAAGACCGAGAATCTTATCGAGGAATACATCGGAAAAGAGGGGAGTCCTGCGGAATATCGCCGCCGGTCGAAGGTGTTCCACAATGTCAAAATGTTCGTGAATACCATTAATAAAGCGGTGGAATCCATGCAGGCGGCTGGAATTTCGGCGGATTCACGGAAGATTCAGAGCGAGGACTACATCGAGTACCGTGTGCGGATACCGATCGCCGGCAAGGGGATCAAGTGAGGATTCAGGAAAAGTGAATGGGGAATAGAAATGGTGTGCCTTTCGGCACGATTATAAGAACCTGTCCACATAGGGTGAATGTACGGATTTTCAGGCATAATTTTGTCGGTGACAAGGCAAAAATCCGTAGGCATACTGACGTATGTCAAGGATTTTTAACACAGTCACCAGGGCAACAGCATTTACTTTTTCAAGCTGAGCCAGCTTGACCGCCGAGCTGGAGCCAGCTCGACCGCCCCCACGTTGTCGCTTGCTTGCGCTCGCTCACCATTTAGAACATTGCAT
>CAMOEP010000156.1 GCA_946612185.1 uncultured Ruminococcus sp. | reverse complement strand
TTACCGCCGTTCATCTTAGCCATTCTCATGGTTGTATCAAGCTTAACGAGCAGTGAGTTTACGTTCAGGCAGTCGCCTGCGAGGTAGTGGTAAACAGCGCCGGAAACGGGAAGCTGAACTGTCAGATTGAGTACGTTATAAGGAGCGCTCATAACGTTCTGGATATCCTGGATATATCTCATAGCCTGGCTCTCAGTAACATCTCTGTTGAATACGAAGCAGAACTCGTTACCAGTGATGTTGTAGATCTCAGCGATGTCGCTGAATTCTTCCTTGAGCTTCTCAGCGATAGCAGCCAGGTACTCGTCACCGAAGTCATAGCCGTAAGTATCGTTGATGCTGCGGAAGTTATCCAGATCGAATACAGCGATATTGAAGCGGTCGCTCTCAAGTCTGTCACCCAGATCAGTGTCAAGAGCGTAGCGGTTCTTCATACCTGTAAGGATATTTGTAACAGCCATATCGCTTGCCTTCTGACGTGTATTCTTCAAACGAGCATCGACCTCGGCAAGGTTCTTTTCCTTTTCCTCGATCTCACGTCTGGATCTGATAGCGTACTTAGCGATAGCCCAGATAGCGATCTCACCGAGGGTCATAATAATGAACATGATGATCTCGATAGCGACGAAAACCTTGTTAGCCTGTGCCTGCTGTTTCTGAGCTTCAATTGAAGTGATGTTGATAGTAGCAACAACCATCTCAGAAGATGTTACCTGAAGGGGGTAAATGTTCTGAGTATACATAGCTCTCAGCTTTGAAGCACTTCTCTGGTCCATACGACCCTGACCAGCCTGAAGACCGGCAGCCTGAGCTTCTTTCATAGCGTCAAGAGCAGTAGAGTAAGCCTGGATCATAGTCTTAGCGTATTTATAACGCTTCTGAGCCGAATCAGAAAGCTGATCCATACTGAGAGCCTCAAACTGACCCATAGCAGCAAACATATTACCCATATGTACGCCGATATCCTGACCGGATACGCTGTTATCACCAACGTTACCCATGATACGGAGGATATCCTCGTTAACGTGGGAAAGTTCACCTGATACTCGGTTCAGGCTGTTCATTGTACGGGAAGTCTGCTGATTTATTCCCATGATGTTTTGATACATATATCCTACCTGGATCATATTGATGATAGTTACGAACGCAAGGAGGATACCAGCAAGCACATAAGGTGTCGCATGACGAGCGCTGGTTTTATCTTTATTCTTAGCCATTATATTATACCTCCTGTTTAAGCGATCTTGTTAGGATCAAGCATAAGCTGAATGATATCATCATTCAGGTTATCAGCGCTAACAAATGTAACACCAGTATCAAGAACAGGTGATACTGAAGTACCAGAGATAAGTGATCTTGCATCAGTTACGCTGAGGTAGCCCATGTTGTAAGGGTTCTGGATAATGATGCCCTTGAGAACTCCCTGGCGGATATAGTTCAGTATATCCTCAGAAGCATTGAAGCCGATAGCGAATACCTTGTCTGTCTGCTCCATTTCCTTGATAGCGTCGCAGATACCAAGAGTTGTATTTGTGTTTGTACCATAGAGTACCTTGATCTCAGGGTTAGCCTTCATAAGCTTCATAGCTTCTTCCTTAGCAGTATCACGTCCGCTGCATCTTTCGCCCTCTATGATATAGTTTTCTACCATCTGAGCGGTTTCGGAAGACTCTCTTGAAGTTGTATCACCGATATCTTCGGCGTAAGTACTCTTATAATCTTCGATCGCATAGCCCAGCTCTGTACCGAATGCTTCCTTGAATGCACTGATACGCTCGTTAGCAGTCTCAGCAGTATGACCGATGATACCGATCTTCTGTGTGCCGGCTGTTCTGAAATCAAAGCCTTCTTCACCGTTTTTCTGAAGCAGGATATCAGCAGCGTTTGTACCGGCGATAGTACCGCCGTCCTTATCGCTTGATCTTACAACAGCAGCGATGCCGTCGAAGTCAGCCTTGGAGTTAACGTTTATCAGAGCGATGCCCTTTTCCTGTGCCTCAGCAAGAGCGTCGTTAAGTTCTGTAACGCCGTTAGGTGCTACGATGATAGCGTCAGCGCCCCACTCGATAGCTTCCTTAATGTAACCTACCTGGCTTGCGTAGTCGTTATCACCTGAAGCGCATCTGTACTCGAACTCAAGACCAAGCTCGTTGCAAGCGTCCTCAGCGCCCTCACGAACGTCGTCCCAGAATTCAACGGTATCATTCTTACCGATAACGAATACCTTAGCACCAATAGTGTTAGCGGCTGTACCGCCTCTGCCCTCCGGAGGGCCGCCCTGTGCCCTGCCAGCGCATCCGGCGCTGCCAACCAGCATAGACATAGAAACAGCACAGAGTGCGAGCTTCTTCAAAAAGCCCTTTTTTCCCTTTTTGTTCATTAAACTGAACCTCCTTTAAAATTTATACCTGTCGGTATACATTGGTCTTCCGCTTCCTCTGTATCTGACGGAACACCCAACCTGCGGCTCATACTGGCAAAGCACATCTGACCGAAAACCCCGAACGGTCAGGAAAGCGATACCCGCATACAGGCGCGCAGAAATGTCAGATCAGCCGTGTGCCGCAGCTGCATAATGACATTTTTATACAATTATTATTTTACCACAAAAAAATGAAAATTACAATAAAATTAGATGAACAAATAATTTAAAATTTGATAAGGAATTTTTTTGATTTATATGCAATCTTAATAATTTTTTTACATTCTGCAATATTATGCGGAACTTTAACAGCCTGTACACGCCTATTTTTCGTAGGTATCAATAATTTTCTGAGCCGCTTCACGGCGGGTCTGACGATTATTCATAGCCTGCTTTTCGATATAGCGGTGGGCTTGTGGTTCGGTGAATTTAAGGTACTTCATCAGTACCGATTTGGCACGATTGATAAGCCGTATCTCGTCTGTCCTGGAGAGCAGGTAGCTGTCCTCACGGGTGAGTGAGCTGCCCTCCTCGGCTGCAAGGGATACAGCATCGCTGAGAAGGCGCATATCCACTGGTTTCTGCACCATTATCACCTCCGGCGGCACTTGCGTACCAGCGGCTGCGAGAAGTATCACCGCAGCTTCCTCGGCAGCAGTCTCGGCAAGTTCAAGACCGAATTCGTCCGGCAGAGGGGTATTTATCAGCACAAGTTCCGGGGAACTGTCGCTCTTTATAAGCCGTCTTGCCTGACTTGCGCTGCTTATCAAAGTCACTCTTGTAAAGCCCAGGTTATGCAGCAGATTCTCGGCATTTGCGGCAGTTTCTCCGGGGGAGGAAACGATCATAGCACGGTTCACTCATATCCCTCCTCAGATAGTTGTGAAATAACTCTCGTCCTCGAAAGCAGACTTGTCGTGGGCGAGGGAGTACTCCTGAAGCTGACCGTGAAGCTGGCTGAATATGCGGTTTCTGACCTGTTCAGGGAGGGTACGCCTTACGAAGTCGCTGTTTTCAGCGATAGATACGGCTTCGTCCAGTCCGCCGGGCAGGAGCATAGCATTCTCAGGCATAGCAGCCTTGTCCATGAAAGAACAGTCGCCGGAACGTATACCCTCAATGCCGGCAGCCAGTATAAGCTTGAAGGCGATATACGGGTTGCAGGCGGCATCAGCGGAACGTATCTCTATCTTGGGAAGCTGCGCAGAGGACGCAGGTATCCTGATAAGCTGACGGCGGTTCTCGAAAGACCAGTTTGCGTACTTGGGCGCATAACCCATACCAAGCCTCTTGTAGGAGTTAGTGGTGGGGTTGAGGAAAGCGGTTATCTCGCTGATACGGCGCAGCACTCCTGAAATGAAGCACTTTCCCTCGAAGGGCATCGCCTCCTGTGAACAGCCGAAAACGGACTCGCCATTCTTCTTGAGGCTGATAGAAATGCTCAGGGCGCTGCCGTGTTCATTGGGCAGGGGTTTGGGCATAAATGACGCAAACAAGCCATTCTGTGCGGCAATAGACTTTACGATGGTCTTGTAGTGTACCATGTTGTCGGCGGCAGTAACAGGTTCATTCTCACGAAACTCAATCTCGTTCTGTCCCGGGCCGTGCTTATGGCAGGAGCTTTTCGGGCTAAGCCCCATTTCCTCCAGGGACAAACATATCTCACGGCGGGGATTTTCGCACTTATCAAGGGGGGCAACGTCAAGATAGCTGCCGTGGTCGTGAGGTATCTTGGTCGGCTCGCCTTTTTCGTCCAGTTCAAACAGGTAGAACTCGCACTTCGTACCCATTTCGCAGGAATATCCGTCAAGACGCAGGTCATTGATAAGGCTGATGAGGTCGCTTCTCATATCGCAGGCATAGTCGCTGCCGTCGGGGTTTTTAAGGCTGCAAAAGAACCTTACCACTCTGCCTGACTTAGGTCTCCAGGGGAGAACTGAGAGGGTTGACATATCCGGCACGAGCATCAGGTCAGAACAGACCGGGTCAAAAAATGAAGCGTCGAAGGGGATGCCGCTGGAGAACGCCTTTTCAAGTTCTCCGGGCATGATAGCAACATTTTTGAGACTTCCTGAAATATCGCAGAAAGTCAGTCTGATAAATTTGACATCATTTTCCTCAACGAATCTGAGGACTTCTTTTGGTGAAATGCTCATAAACACGCCTGCTTCCATAAAAAATAACAACGAACAGAATACTGCCTGAATTATTTTACCACACCCGGCATCAGAAGTCAAGATTTATCGTAAACATAAGATCGTCGGTGTAGTAAGATATGCTTGAAATGTCAGCACCGTCCACCTTGAATACCTTGCCTTCACCGAGGAAATCCATAACAGCTTCATTGTAGGCATCGAAGTTGGAGAACATCATGGAACAGCAATGTTTATCAGCATTTGCGGCGACGAGTGCAGAAACGGTGTCAAGGTCATAGGTGTCGAAAAATGCGTTGTTCTGAACGTAGAAGTTAAGATCCATACTATCGCATACAGGTGCGAAATTCTGGGTAGAATCCAGCTTTCTTGTGCGGAGCATACGGGTATCATCGAACAGGAAATAGGTATGCTTTTCAACATCGTCCTTGCTGTTGATATCGTCCCAGGTAGCGTCGAGCCAGTAGTACTTATCATCAAGCTTGACGTAGTTCCATGCGTGAGAACCATGCTCAACGATACCGGTGCATATGCCGGATTCGATACCCATTCTGCGCATGAGGTATGTAAAAGCTTCTGCGTAGCCCTGGCAGACAGCCTCGCCGTTCACAAGGCAGCCATAGGCAGTGTGCCAAAGCTGGCGGGAATCAGCGTCAACACCGTCGTAGTAGTATTCGGTATTATCAACGATATAGTCGTGAACGAAAAGTGCCTTGTCGTAGTCAGAACTATCCTCCGGTATCTGGGAGAGTATCTTGTCAGCGGCATCTTCCAGTTCGCTGTGCATACTGATTATGGAATCCTCGTCGCAGCCGTCGATCAGTTCAAATTCAATGGTGGTGGCATTAGTACCAGTCCTGAAGTAGTAGCCGTTCAGCCAGAATATATCCGGATGCTCATTGTGAAGCTGTTTCAAGCCTACACGGACATACTTTTTCTCCACACGTCTTGTAATAACGGGACGTATTGAGAATGTCTGAACCTGCTCAACGAATTCCTCATACCAGTCGAAGTCCTCGCCGTCGTTGAACTCATTGGTGATAGTTACCGGCGAGTAAGATTCCTCGTAAACTGGCGGAGTAACGTCGATTTTTGTGGTCAATGCATTTGAAGCAGAGCAGGCTGTCAGAGTCAGTGCAGCCATAACAGAAGTAAGTGTGATAAGTATTTTTCTCATGGTAAAATCCCCCGATTTTAAGATAATATTAATTATATCACAAACCGTTCAAAAAATCAACCAAGACAATGCATAATGTCAGGGCAGCAGCATTTATTTTTTCAAGCTGAGCCAGCTTGACCGCCCCCACGTTGTCGCTTGCTTGCGCTCGCTCACCATTTAGAACATTGCATTTTGCCGTCGCTCAACCGTATTTTCCTTGGTACTGTGTTCTATTCAAGTAA
>CAMOEP010000155.1 GCA_946612185.1 uncultured Ruminococcus sp. | reverse complement strand
GGACTCCCCTTTCCTGAACCCCCTTTTTCCCCACCTTTGCCGATTTTTACCGGCAAGTTTTCCGGATACCCAAGAGGGTACAGACCCTTACCAGCCTGTCGCCGGAAATAATTCCGGCGCATGGCTTTCTACGGAAACCGGCAGTTTTCCTGTATGGCGGAAAATGTTTCACGGAAAGTAAAGGCTGTTGCCCTGACGGTCAAACCAAACAGGTCAACTGAGCAGTTACTTCATCATGTTCAGTGTTTTCGACAATTCCTGTACCGAAATATTCATTCACAAAGTCCGTCGGTTAAGAAATTCCGTAAATCTTGTAAGATATCTCAGAAGCGGCTCGGCAATTATCGAGAAGTTCACACACAACAGCACGCACTGCACTGACATGGACGATATTGCAAAGAAGTCACTGACGAAAACCATACATACCGCCAGTCCTGCGGCACAAAACAGCCATATCCCCCATTTAACGCTGTTCATTGGCTTGCTGATACTGTAAACTATCATAAGTCCCACCGCCGAGAGGAGTATAGTGGAAGCGGTTGCAATGTCACCGGAATCCGCACCGAATATGCTGCCGAAAAATACCATTGCGCAGACTATCACTGTATCGGTTATCCCGGCGGGTATGGCTTTCAGCAGTATATTTTTCAGGAAACGTCCACGGATAAGCTCACGGTTCGGTATCTGGGACAGCAGAAATGCCGGTATCCCTATGGTGAACATACTCACAAGCGACACATTTGCCGGTTTCAGCGGATAGGTCATGCTCAGAAACAGTGAGGTCAGCGCAAGCAGCAGCGAGAATACGTTCTTCACAAGAAAAAGACTGCCGGAACGTTCCAGATTGTTCACGACTTTCCGCCCCTCCATTACTACCTCCGGCATTTTCGAGAAGTCAGAGTCAAGAAGCACCAGTTGAGAAGCCTGGGCAGCCGCTTCGCTGCCTGATGCCATTGCAATGGAGCAGTCAGCATCTTTCAGCGCAAGGACATCGTTCACGCCGTCGCCCGTCATTGCTACGGTATGCCCTGCTGATTTCAGAGCGGCTATCAGTCCACGCTTTTGCTCCGGGGTAACTCTGCCAAAGACCGTGTACCGGCTTGCGGCATCTTCAAGGGAACGAGCTGTGGTAAGGGTAGATGCGTCCACATAGTTTTCCGCACCGCTTATTCCTGCCTGCTTTGCAACAAGGGATACAGTCATCGGCTCGTCGCCGGATATGACCTTTATCTGAACCCCCTGCTCCGCAAAGAAACGGAACGTATCCGGCGCATTACTGCGGACTGGGTTTTCAAGTACCACAAGGCATATCGGCTCTGCGCCTTCATCAAGCGCCCTGCCCTCCGGAACATTTTTCACACGTCCAAACAGCAGAACTCTGCTCCCACGCCTATTGCGTATCTCACTGTAAACTTTCTGCATACCCTCTGGCGATAGCAGAAACTCCGGTGCGCCGAGAACATATGCTCCCTCACGGAATGTAACACTGCTGTACTTAAATTCCGGCGAGAATCCGGTAACGCTCATTCGCTGCCTGCCGGTGGGAGTACAGAAATGGTTCTTCATAGCTGCCATTGTTGCATTGTCCGCTGACTGGGCTGATACAAAATCACTCAGCAGCCCGGATAGTTCCTCGTCTGTGAAGTCGTCGCTCAGGGGAACTATTTCCGATACGCTCATATCCGCCTCGGTGATAGTACCTGTCTTGTCAACGCACAGAACGTCCGCACGGGCAAGTGTCTCGATGCACTTCATATCGTGGACAAGCACCCGGTTTCTGGCAAGCGACATTGCACTAATGGCAAGTGTAGTACTGGCGAGCAGGAAAAGTCCCTCCGGTATCATGCCCAGTATAGCCGCTACCATTGACTGTATGGACGTACTTTTGTCTGTCCCCTCGATGATATACTGCTGGCAGAAAAGCATGATGCCCAGGGGGATTATGATTATACCCACCAGCTTTACAATACGGTTCAGGGAGCGTATCATTTCCGACTGCTCGCCTTTTTTCATCTGCTTCGCCTGAATGGTCAGCCGGGAAATGTATGACTGCGCCCCCACTTTGTCAAGTCTCGCACAGCAGTTTCCAGACACTACAAAACTGCCCGACATCAGCGTATCTCCCACGGACTTTGTTATCTCATCGGATTCCCCTGTAAGGAGTGCCTCGTTCACGGACACCGTTCCGGTAACTATCTGTGCATCGGCGGTTATCTGGTCGCCGGCACGGAATACCGCTATATCATCAAGCACCGCATCGCAGGAAGGAATGGTCTGCTCTGCGCCTTCCCGAATGACCCGTGTGACTGGTGCGTGAAGCATGGTCAGCTTGTCCAGGACTTTCTTCGAGCGAAGTTCCTGAACTATTCCGATAAGAGTATTGGCAACGATTATCGGCACGAACGTCAGGTCACGGTAAGTTCCGGCGTATACCACAAGCAAGGCAAGTATCAGGAAAATAAGGTTAAAATAGGTGAACAGATTATCCGCAATTATGTCCCTGACAGACTTTCCCGGCGGCTTTGCAGGAGTATTTACCAGCCCTGCGGCTACCCTCTCCTTTACCTGTAAGCTGTCAAGTCCCTCATCAGCACCAGGACTATATCTCATAACAGACGCTTTATCAGTATTCATCACTCTCACCTCTTTATTATAGTATACCACTGTTTACCTTGGTTTTCAATCGCTTGATTTCTGAAAATTTTGTGATATAATATTAACATTGAGTTATGTAAAGGAATGATGTTTATGGAACAATACAATGTTACCGGTATGAGCTGTGCGGCGTGCAGCGCAAGGGTCGAGAAAGCGGTCAATTCCGTGGAGGGCGTTACCTCCTGCTCGGTAAGCCTTCTGACTAACTCTATGGGAGTTGAGGGAACTGCTTCCCCGGAGGCGATAATATCTGCCGTTCAGGAGGCAGGCTACGGCGCTTCCATAAAGGGAGCAGGCGGAACAAGTACTCCGGCGGTAAGTGAGGACGCTCTCGCTGACCATGAAACACCTAAGCTGAAACGGCGGCTTCTGGCTTCCCTGGGATTCCTCATTGTACTGATGTATTTCTCAATGGGACACATGATGTGGGGCGCTCCCCTGCCCGCCTTTTTCGAGGGAAACCACGTCGCTATGGGACTTGTGCAGATGCTCCTTTCCGGAATAGTCATGGTCATAAACCAGAAGTTCTTCATCAGCGGTTTCCGCAGTCTATGGCACAGAGCGCCGAATATGGACACTCTTGTGGCTATGGGGTCGGCGGCTTCATTCGCCTGGAGCGTGTATGTGCTGTTCCAGATGACTTCGGCGCAGCTAAACGGCGACAGCGATAGGGTCATGAAGCTTATGATGAACTTCTACTTTGAGTCTGCCGCAATGATACTCACTTTAATCACCGTGGGTAAAATGCTTGAAGCACGCTCTAAAGGCAAAACCACAGACGCTCTGAAAGGGCTGATGAAGCTTGCGCCCAAGACCGCAAACATTATCCGGGACGGCGGCGAAGTTACAGTTCCCGTGGAGCAGGTTCGCATCGGTGACTTCTTCGCTGTGCGCCCTGGTGAGAGTATTCCCGTGGACGGTATCGTTTCCGAGGGCGAAAGTGCCGTGGACGAGTCCTCCCTCACCGGCGAGAGTATCCCGGTTGACAAAGTTCCCGGCGATAATGTTTGCGCCGCTACAGTGAACCAGTCCGGTTTCCTGAAATGTCAGGCAACTAAGGTTGGCGAGGATACCACGATCTCCGAAATTATCCGCATGGTCAGCGATGCGGCAGCCACGAAAGCACCAATTGCAAAAATCGCTGACAAGGTTTCCGGCGTGTTCGTTCCGGCAGTCATCGCCGTGGCGGTTATCACCGTCATTATCTGGCTTCTGGTGGGGCAGTCCTTCGGCTACGCTCTGGAACGTGGAATAGCCGTGCTTGTCATAAGCTGTCCCTGCGCTCTGGGTCTGGCAACTCCCGTGGCTATCATGGTGGGAAACGGCGTAGGTGCTAAAAACGGCATACTTTTCAAGACCGCCGTTTCTCTGGAAGAAGCCGGAAAAGTCCAGATGATCGCACTTGACAAGACCGGCACTATCACTAAAGGTGAACCGGTAGTCACTGATATCCTCCCGGCGGAGGGAGTTTCCCAGCATAGCCTTATGAAACTTGCCTGCTCGCTTGAGGTCATGAGCGAACACCCTCTTGCCAAAGCGGTGGTAACGAAGTCCCGTGAAATTGGCATCGAGCCGGACAAGGCTGAGGGATTTGAAGCTGTTGCCGGAAATGGTCTGAAAGCTCAGGTGAACGGCAGAGAGGCTGTGGGCGGAAGTATGAAGTATATCGGGGAAATTATCGGAAACAAGGGTGAGTTCTCCGATACCGCACAAAGCCTTGCTCAGCAGGGAAAAACTCCGCTGCTGTTCGCTGAAAACGGCAAGTTCCTGGGAATTATCGCCGTTGCGGACGTTATCAAAGAGGACAGCCCCGAAGCTATCCGCCAGCTTAAAGCTATGGGCATCAAGGTAATCATGCTCACCGGCGACAACGAGAAAACCGCCGAAGCTATAGGCGCTCAGGCAGGCGTTGACAAGGTTATCGCAGGTGTTCTCCCGGACGGCAAGGAAAACGTTATCCGCAGGCTGAAAAAACTTGGCAAGGTGGCTATGGTGGGCGACGGTATCAACGACGCTCCGGCGCTTACACGGGCTGATACCGGTATCGCTATCGGAGCAGGTACGGATATCGCCATTGATGCGGCGGATATCGTACTTGTGAAAAGCAGGCTGAGCGACGTTCCGGCAGCGGTGCGGCTTAGCCGTGCTACTCTCCGGAACATCAAGGAGAACCTGTTCTGGGCGTTCTTCTACAACGTTATCGGAATCCCACTTGCCGCCGGTGCTTACGTCCACCTTTTCGGCTGGGAACTGAACCCTATGTTCGGTGCGGCGGCAATGAGTCTGTCAAGCTTCTTTGTAGTCACAAATGCTCTCCGCCTGAACCTGTTCAAACTTCACGACACCTCCAAAGACAAGCCCGCAAAGGACTCTCTCGGCGGTATCGACATCGACCTTTCCAAGCAGGTTTCCGGCGAGAGGAAAACCGTTTCCATCAAGGGCATGATGTGCCAGCATTGCGAAAACCGCATAAAATCTGCGCTTGAAGCAGTTCCCGGAATCGAGTCCGCTTCCCCCAGCCACGAAAAGGACATCGCCGTTATTGTGGTGAGCGGGGAAGTCAGCGAAAAGGCAGTCAGGAAAGCTGTCGAGGGCGCAGGTTATAAGTTTAAAGGATTAAAATAACGTCACCCTGTTAATAAAATATAGTTGACAAACAGCCTCCGGTGTGGTATAATCACATCGGAGGTGTTTTTATGACTGATTCTGTTTCCCGTCCGGGCAAAAGCCTGTTTACGGTCAGGGAACTTGTTATCATTCCACTTATGGCGGTTATTATGGCGGGTTTTTCATGGATCTCAGTGCCCATGGAAGTGCCGTTCACCTTGCAGACCTTTGCGGTATTCTGTGCGTGTATGCTCATTGGCGGAAAGAACAGCTTTTTCACTGTTATCGTGTATATGATGCTTGGTGCTATCGGTCTGCCGGTTTTCTCAGGATTCAAAAGCGGTCTGGGAGTTCTTCTCGGCCCTACGGGAGGGTATATCATCGGATTCGTGTTCATTACCCTCATTTTCCGGGCGGCTGAAATGATAAAGACCGACAGCAAGGAGGTTTACTACGCCATCAGGGTAATAGCGCTTATCCTCGGTACTGCCGTGTGCTACAGCTTCGGAACTGCCTGGTTCATTCACGTCTATGCCGGTCAGGGAAAGGCGTTTACGGTTTTGCAGGCGATAAAGCTTTGCGTAAGCCCGTTTATTCTTGCTGACCTGATAAAAATGGCTGTGGCGGTGGTATTGTCGGACAAGCTGAAGAAATACGTTAAGATATGACAAAAAGGCAGTACTCTTGCGTAAAAAGTGTACTGCTTTTTTATCAGGTCATCAGCATTTACTTTTTGGGTAATTTTTTAGTCGCCCGTTTCTTTTACTAAATTTGTCTGTTTTACGGACGTTCCGCCAAAGGGGACAACC
>CAMOEP010000154.1 GCA_946612185.1 uncultured Ruminococcus sp. | reverse complement strand
GTAAAATTCTGCCAAAAAGATGCGCTTTAGGATTAGTGTCAACACGCCCTAAATCTGATATCAATCCAATGATGCTATAACGCCTGCTTCAAGTGCCTGTATCGTGTAAGCGTCCATAGCGGTAAGTCCGTCGCCTGTGTTGTAAACGTCGGAGTTGTTTAATGCCCTTTCTGAAAGCGGGTACTTGTATTTGTTGCACACATACTGGAGTACGGCTACAATATCCGAAACTGTTACCTTTTCATCAAGTGTGGCATCGCCCTTTACATTGCGGAAAAGCTTTATGTCATCAAAATACCATGTTCCTGTTTCCGGAGAAGCGGGTTTATTGTAGGAGGGGACATAGTTCAGCTTAACGGCGGTTTCCTTTATGCCGTTTTTGCCGTTTACCACGCTGTTTCCCCATGTGGTAAGAGTGCTGCCGGACTGATCGGTAACAAGGTCGAGGAAATAGTCATCAGAACCGTTTCCGCACCATGACCATGCAAGCCAGCCAACATCTTTCTGCTGTGAGTAGTCCATGATAGTCTGATATGCTACATCATACATCTGACCGCTCATCATATGGTTGCAGCCGAATTCACCGATAACAAGGCAAACGCCCTTTGCAAGTGTATTGTCGATGTTCTCCTTTACCTTTGAGGAACTCTCACCTGCAACTGCGTACATATGTATCGAGAACATTGTATTGCCGTCCTTATCAGCGGAGAGTATGGAAGAAGCATTGTTATACATGGTTGCTGCGTCCTGACCCCAGCCGGGTGCATCTACCATGATAACGTTTTTCAGACCTGCATTTCTCAGTGTCTCAATAGCTTTCTGGTATGTAGGTGCGTATGTAGGAAGATTCCATGTTCCCTGCCACTCGTTGAGGATATTCACGATACAGCAGTCGGAATACTTATTAAGCATATCTGCCATGTCAAGCCAGTATGCAACTGCCTGATCCACATACTTTGTATCATCTCCGCCGGTACCGTTATGGTATTCCACAATAGCGACCTGACCATTCTTCCTGCATTCCCTGATAAGTGCCTCTACAGTGGAAGCGTCGTCGAAAGTTCCCTGCCAGCCGTTTGCAGCATATGTTCCGTCAGCAAGTACGATCCTTGTTGCATTTGAACCGTACTCTGCCGACTTGTCAATTGCATTAAGCGTATAGTCCTTGAACCAGGTGTGTGCAATATTCATTCCTCTCATGATAAACTTGCGTCCGTCAGCGGTATAGAGTGAGTTGCCGCTTATGTACATACCCTTGCCGTTTCCGCCTGATGAAGTGTTTTCCGCTGTAGTGGTAACGGTGACTTCCTGGGCATTTTCAGAAGCAGTTGTGGTAATTTCAGAAGTGCCGCCAAGTATCTCAAAATCGCTTATTTCCAGCGAACCGGAAGCTGTGTCTCCTGAACCTGCGTACACCTTGAAAGCAATAGCCCTTACGTCATCAAGGTATGAAAGTTTATCGGTATATGTCCAGCCGGAAGAAGCTGTTTTCCAGGTTGACTGGGTGAAACTGTAGTATACTGTCACAGTCTTTCCGGCAGGAATGACCATTTCTCCGCCGTTGCCGCCGGGAAGGTCTGAACCGCCGTTTTCAGCCCAAAGCCAGTCGCTGCCGTTCTTCATTACCAGAGTAACATGGATATCCTTATCGCTCTTATTTGTAAGAACAGCCTTAGCGCCGGACTTTCCTGAGAAGTCCATACCCTTCCCCTCTCCCGGACGAGTCTCGGTCTGGACACCTGCACCTACTGTGTCGGTGATATTCTCGTAGTTTATAGTGATAACTCCGTCGCTGCTTACATCGGTATTTAATGTACCCTCAAAAGAAGCTTCCGGATAAGCCCATGTAAATCCGCCTGCTGTATTGCCTGAACTGTTTCCGGGATCGCCGGGGGAAGGAACATAGTCACCGCTGTAATTTATCATTTCGCCATCGTAGCCTTTAAGCGTATAAGCCAGCTTAGCAGTTTCCTGGATACCGTTCTTTCCGCCGAATACCCATGCACCCCAGTCGGTCAGCTTTTTACCTTCCCAGTCCTCAGACATATCAAGCGGAACATCAATACCGCCATTGCCCTTCCATGACCATGCAAGCCAGCCGATGTCCTTTTCCTCGCAGTAATCCACAAGGCTTCTCTCGTCAACGTCCATGTTGTTCTGCCAGTAGCCGAATTCACCGATAGCAAGGCAAACTCCCTGGTCTGTGATGCCGTCAATTGCATTTACAATAGTTTCCTTTGTACTTCCCACAACTGAGTACATATGATAGGAGAAAATGATATTTCTGTCAGGGTCGCTTTCAAGCACCTTTTTGCAGTCACGTTCCATAGGTTCGGTTTCCTGACCGTAACCGGAAGCATCGACCATGATAGCTGTTTCCAGTCCGGCGCTGCGGAGTTCCTTTACAGCGGCACAGTATGTATCTGACCACAGACTGCCTTTGTTCCAGGTTCCCTGCCACTCGTTTGCAATATTCACAATAACGTGATCCTTATTGGCGTTGATAAGATCAGCCATTTCCTTCCAGTAACCAACCGCCTTATCAGTTATATCAGCCGGGTCATCGCTTCCGGTAAAGTCGTGCAGTTCAAGTATGCACACAAGTCCTTTGCTTTTTGACCAGTTAATGATATCTGCCAGTTCATCTGCTGAAGTTCTGGTATACTTTGAACCCTCGCCCAGAACTATCCTGACTGTGTTTGCGCCAAGGTCAGCAACAGCGTCAATTGAGGTTTTTGTATAACCGGCGTACCAGTCATGAGGAAGATTAACGCCTTTCATGATAAACTCGTTTCCGTCGCCGTCATAGAGTTTTCCTCCGGCAACGTGCATCGAGCCGTCAGAATTTACGACTACCGGAACAGTGGAAGTAGTTACCGACGATTGTTCAGGTGTATCAGCCGGTGCAGTAGTCTGTGCGGTATCCTGGTTTGCAAAAACAGAAAAACCGGTAACGCTTGAAAGATCAGGTGCAGAGGTATTTTCCCCGGACGCAGGAGTAAACTCAGAAAAAGCTATCTCCACTTCTTTCCAGCCGGAAGTGTCGGAAAGCGCCTTTGTACACTCCCAATGTACACCGTTTGCATCAACGAACTGTACGGTAGTAAGGTTTCCGCTTCCGTCGGAGTTCATCATGAAGCTTATACCGTCGAAGCTGCTCCAGTCCTGAGGTGATGCAGAACTTTTTACGCCGGGACAGCCCTGTTCTCCGAAAGCGTAATCGAATCTGAGGGCAGCGTTTCCGTCGTTTTTCGCAAGTGAAAGCTGCGATTTTGCATTAGTCGAATAAGTTTTGAGCAGCTCGTCAGTGTCGGCGTAAGACTCAAAGTCATCGAAAATATTGCTGCCGGCTGCGTTTGCAGGAAGCGAGGCTGCCAGTGAACTTGCGGTCATAATGAACGCAGTCAGCGCTGAAATAGTTTTTTTCATATTGTACCTCCGTATTGATTTTTCCGTAAAGGGAACAGCGGGGTTTTTAAGGCAATTCCCTTTCCTCAATAGTGAGTTTACCATAATTTACCTAATTTGTCAAGCTAAATTTACCTAATTTTTCTTTATGTCTTGCATTTTGTTACTTATCACAAATCAGCTACCATATTTTTGTACACATCACACTATTTCTCTGCCTGGATATAGAAAAAACCACTCATTCACAGGTAATGAGTGGCTTGAATATAGGGGATGGATGATAGAGGGGTTTTGTTCAAGAATGTACTGCTATATCCTTGACAATGTATATTTTAGCACGTTTTACTTTATTTGTCAATCGGTTTTTACTTAATTTGTCTCTATTTGTAACATTATCCAGATTATTTCCCATTTGCTTTACTTGTATTGACATTTAGCTAAATTTATGTTATAATCCAGATATGTTAATGCAAGGAGAGGATATAATGCCAAAAACAGTAAGAATGGCAGACATTGCTGAAAAATTAGGTGTCAGCGTAGTAACTGTGTCAAAAGCTCTTAACGGCAAAGAGGGCGTAGGCAGCGCTCTGAGGAGCAAGATCATTGATACTGCTGAGCAAATGGGGTACACCGTTTCCCACCAGGACGAGAAAAACGACTCGCTGGTGATCGGTATAATAAACTCTTACCTCTACCTTCAAAGAGGTTCGTCCTTCTACTGGAGTCTGTACGAAAGACTTCTCGGACATCTTTCGGAAACGAATAATATGGGAGTTCTCGAAGTTATCAGCCAGAAAGATCAGGATCAGCTCAATCCGCCTAAGATCGTCCAGAATAAAAAGATTGACGGGCTTATAATCATGGGACCTTTTGCTGAAGACTATATAAATATGCTCAGATCAATTGATATGCCTATGGTCATGCTCGATGCCTACAGCGCAAAGTACAGCCTGGATACGGTCATTTCCGACGGCTATTACGGTATGTACCTTATGACGGATCACCTGCTTAAAAAGGGTCACAGGAATATCGCTTTCATCGGTACTGTCGGTGAAACCAGCAGTATCACTGACCGTTTCTACGGCTACTGCAAGGCTATGACGGAAGCTGGTATCGAAGTGACCAGGGATATGGTGATACCCGACAGAAGTGATGTGGGTAAGATTATGCTGAATTTCACCGAGGATATCCGCAAATTCACTGCACTTGTCTGCAACTGCGACCTTACCGCATATGAAGTAATGAAGGTGCTTGACAAAATGGGGATAAAAGTCCCTGATGATATGTCGATCGTGGGATTCGATAACTATATCATCTCTGAAATTACTCCTGTCAAAGTTACCACCTATGAGGTTGACCAGGACAGAATGGCGAAGGAAAGCGTCAAGCAAATTTGCCGCCGGATACGCAATCCGCTGAGAAAGCGTGATATGCGAATGATAAACGGCGATATCATCGAACGTGACAGCGTAAAGGAAATATAAGAACCTGTCCACATAGGGATTCATGCACGTCAGCACAAGGCATATAGTATTGCCAGCCAAATCGAAGATTTGGGGCACTACTTATTTTCGTCAAATTTTGCCGGTGTTGCCTTATAGCATTATTCCAGTCTGAATACAAGTCTTTGAGCCGAAAAAGTACGCCGGATAGTGGAGGACGGTTAAAAGCTTATTACGGAACTCGACAGATCATGATATACCAGGGGATTTACACTATATAACAGAATATAAATGTTTCGCAGAATCATATCACTGTCTGGGTCTATTCCCAAAAAGAAAACCCTTTTCGTTTCCACCGTCTTTATCATTATCGGGATTATTACCCGCAGTATTTGAATTTCCGAAAAAGTTCAATAAACCTTCGATTGCTGAAAAAAGTCCGTCCAAAATGAGTGAAGGGGTTTTGTCAATGCCTTCACCTTTAAAGTAATAGTCATAATTCTCAAACATCTTTTTTGCTTGCTTACCTTCAAGGCTATTGCTTTGTGCTGCAAGTTTCAACCAGTATTCTGCATGAGGTATATATCTGTAGCGACGGAAATAATTACCTAAAATCAGTTGATAAGCGGCATTTCCTTCTTTAGCCTTAGCTTTTATTTTTTCATAATAACAATTTTCAAAGGTATTAACATCATTCTTTGATATCCACTCGATCGCACCAATATACTCCTGGTCTGCTGCTAATTTCATATACTGTTTAGCAATAAAATTTCCTACCAGAGATGTAAAGCCTTGATTTTTTTCCGCTTCATTATAACAAAACAGACCAACCTGATACTGTGCAGCCGCTATGCCATTATCTGCACATTTCTTTGCTTTTTCAAGATTATTTTCGTTTACAGAATAAAAACTTGAGATTCTTGCGTTAGTTGACTTTATTACAATATAATCAGCACTATCATCGGTTATACAGAACTCTCCAAACGCCAGATAAACTTTTTCAGCGCCATTTTCGAGCAGTTTCTCTAATTCATCATCATTTGTGGCAACGAATTGTAATTCTTCTTCTGGGAGAAGCCCTTGTAGAATTTTTCTATGTTCAAGTTTTTCTTTGATATCATCTATCGTTATATCGACCTCAACATATTCAACGCCAATGATATTGCAAAGCTGTTGGGGAATATCATCAGAAGCACTATCAAGTGCTTCAACTTTATCGGCTATATTATC
>CAMOEP010000153.1 GCA_946612185.1 uncultured Ruminococcus sp. | reverse complement strand
AAGGTAAACCGCATGACACTCATGCAGCTTTCCGATACCCTCGACCTTGACAGCATCATCTCCCCCAAGACTATCACTGTAAACCAGATACTCCAGTACGTCCGTGCAAAGCAGAACTCCGCCGGCAACAACATCACTACCCTGTACCGCCTGGTCAATGACCGTCTGGAGGCTATCGAGTTCGTTATCAGGGAGCAGAAGGACTATGTTGACGTTCCCCTGAAAAAGCTCAAACTCCGCAGCGGTATCCTTATCGCCAGCATCATAAGAGGCAACGAACTTATTATCCCCAAGGGCGACGACTGCCTGAAAGTCAACGACAGCGTTGTTGTTATCACAACTAACAAGGGCTTCGGTGACTTGAAACAGATATTTGACTGATAAGGAGCGCAGTTTCACCTCATGAATTACAGAATGGTTTTATATATTATGGGTCAGATACTCAAGGTCGTGGCACTTTGCATGATGCTGCCCATAATCGTTGGTCTTATCTATGGCGAACACCACCTGCTTGCTTCTTTCCTTATACCTGTAGGTATCACTCTCGTCATCGCCTACGCTTTTACATGGCGAAAACCCAAGAATAATGCAGTATTCTCAATGGAAGGCTTCGTAAGTGTTGCCGCTTCATGGATAACTATGTCAGCGATCGGTGCGCTTCCTTTCGTCATATCCGGCGAGATACCAAACTACGTTAACGCACTGTTCGAGACAGTTTCCGGCTTCACTACCACTGGCGCTACGATACTCTCCGATGTGGAATCAATGTCGAAATCAATGATGTTCTGGAGAGCATTCACTCACTGGCTGGGCGGTATGGGCGTGCTTATGTTCGTGCTGGCTATCATGTCAAGCAACGACTCCCGTACTATGCACATGATGAGGGCGGAATGTGCAGGCCCGAACGTAGGCAGACTTGTATCAAAGTCCAAGTTCTCTGCCCGTATCCTCTATGGTATCTATATCACCCTCACTGTCTCCGAGATGATAATGCTGAAACTGGGCGGTATGTCCTTCTATGACGCTGTTATCCACGCCTGCTCCTCCGCCGGCACCGGCGGTTTCTCCTGCTGGGGAGACAGCATCGGTCACTATAACAGCCTGTACATCGAAATGGTCATCGCTGTGTTCATTATCCTTTTCGGCGTTAACTTCAACCTTTACTACTATCTGCTGATAAAGAAGTTCTCCCTCACTTTCAAGAATGAGGAAGTACGCACATATTTCAGCATTATCGGCATTGCCACGATACTTATCGCCGCAAGCCTGCTGAGAGCTTCCGAGAGCATCGGTGACGCTTTCAGACACTCATTCTTCATGGTAGCTTCAACTATCACTTCCGCCGGTTTCTCAAATACCGATACTACCAACTGGCCGGTTTTCGCTCAGACCCTCCTGCTGGTGCTTATGTTCATCGGTTCATGTGCAGGTTCTACCGGCGGCGGTATGAAAGTTGCCCGTATCATGATTATCGTAAAGACCGGTATCAAGGAACTGAAATATATCGTCAGTCCCCGCACCGTTGCAGCTATCAAAATGGACGGCAAGCCGGTTGAAAAGGACGTTGTCCGTGGTGCAAGCAACTACTTTATCCTTTTTATGATGCTCATGGCTATGTCAATACTCCTTGTGTCCCTTGACAGATACTCTATCGAAGAAAGTGCCTCCGCTGTTATCACCTGTATGAACAATATCGGCTTCGGCGTTGGTCATTTCAGTACTGCCGGAAACCTGGGCGGTCTGAACGCTTTCTCAAAGATAGTACTCTGCTTTGATATGCTCCTGGGACGACTGGAGATCTACCCCATAATCCTGCTCGTTGCTCCAAGACGTTATTAATGCCATAAGGAGAATATAATGGATATAAAACGAATAATAGCCGCAATGTCGGCGGCTGTACTTACGGCAGCTCCCCTTTCTCAGCAGACGTTCTGTACATATGCTGAGGAAGATGTCTGTAACTGCACTTTCTGCGGTGAGATAGCCGCTGCTCATTTCAGCCAGGAACTTTCAGACATTTCCGAAAGGACTTACTCTACAGGCGATGTGAACGGCGACGGTAATATCACTTCTGCCGACGCTTCAAAGATACTCAGTATCTATGCTGCACTCTCTATCGGCGGCACTGTCACTGACCCGCAGTCCCTTCTTCTCGCCTGCGATGTGGACGGTGACGGCTACATTACCTCTATGGACGCTTCACTGGTGCTTGGCTTCTATTCTTATACGTCAGTGGGCGGAAAATGCACTATCCAGGATTTCGTTTCAGGTAATTATACACCTATAACAACTTCCACAACAGCCACTACTACCACAACTTCCACCACCACTACATTCACCACCACTACTACCACTGTACTTCCTCCCCCTTCCCCTTCCACCTTCTCCGTGAAATTCCTGGACGTGGGGCAGGCTGATGCGGCACTTGTCCAGTGCGACGGTCATTATATGCTCATCGACGGCGGTAATACACCGGATTCAAACCTTATCTACTCCGTTCTGGAAAGAGATAATATCCGCCACCTGGATATAGTCGTGGGTACTCATGCCCATGAAGACCATATCGGCGGTATCCCCGGCGCATTCCAGTTGGCTGACGCTGACCTGGTACTTTCCCCGGTAACTTCCTATGACTCAAAAGCTTTTACCAACTTCAAGAAGGCTGCTGACGAAAAGGGCGGAGGTCTTAAAATCCCCTCGGCAGGCGATACCTATACCCTGGGAAGCGCTGATATCTCGATCCTCGGCGTTAATACCCTCACTGATACAAATAATACCTCTATCGTGCTGAAAGTGGTTTACGGCGACACAAGCTTCCTCTTTACCGGCGACGCTGAACGTGAAGCGGAACAGATAATGCTCGATAACGGCATCGACCCCTCCGCTACTGTGCTGAAAGTGGGTCACCACGGCTCTTACACCAGCACAAGCTACACCTGGCTGAACGCTGTTATGCCGAAGTACGCTGTAATTTTCACCGAAAAAGGCAACAGCTACGGTCACCCTCATGATGCGGTGCTTTCAAGACTTCGTGACGCTGATGTGCAGATATTCCGCACCGACCTTATGGGCGATATCGTGGCAGTATCCGACGGCAGGAACGTTACATTCACTACCGACAGGCAGGCTTCCCCGGAACAGCTCCTGATCCCCGGAGATAAGCTTGTATCGACCACCGTTCCGGCTTCAACTACCACAACAGTCGCCTATACGCCTGTAACTACCACCACCACTACCGCTGCACCAGACCCCTACAGCATTACTTATGTGCTGAATACAAATACCATGAAATTTCATAAGTCTACCTGCTCATCTGTAGACACTATAAGCAAGCGGAACTACGATACTTTCACCGGCTCAAGGGACGAACTCATCGCTATGGGTTACTCCCCCTGCAAGACCTGCAAACCTTAAGGCAACACCGCACAGAGATTGCGGTGCAGATACGCAGTCAGATTTTTCGGCAGATTGTGCAGAAATTTTGCAGGCATACTGACGTATGTCAAAAAATTTATGTGCAAGATGCCGGAAAATATGCAAGTATATGCGCTGCAAAGCCGTCAGGCGGTCTTTGTGTGGTGTTGCCTTAAAGATAATAGCCTGTAACAAACAGGTTAATATAGAAAACATAAAAAATTACAAAGGAGGTCTTTTTCATGGAAAGAAAAAGAATCGCAAGTCTGCTGCTGTCGGCTGCCATGGCGCTTTCAGCAGTGACTTCCGTCACGGCTCAGGCTGAGGCTAATCTTAATGCCTACAACCTTATAAGCCGGGTTTCGGCTCTCGACACGACTGCCGGGCCAAACATCACCTGGGAACTAAGCGGAGGCACGCTCTATCTCAAAGGTTCAGGTGCTATGTATAACTACGATATGGCAAGCTATGTTCCCTGGGCTGGAATGGCTTCCGAGATACGCAAGGTAGTTATCGACGATGCTATCACCACTATCGGAAAATCAGCTTTCACAGGCTGTTCAAATCTCACAGATATCAATATCCACAGCGGCATAACCTATGTTGGCCCTTACGCTTTTTGTGACTGTACTTCACTTTCCTCAGTCACTCTCCCGGAATCTGTCAGCATCATCGGTAAGTGCGCTTTCCAGAATACCGGCGCTCGTGCTATCTACATCTATAACAAGGACTGCCAGATAAGTACCGATAAAAATACTTTCTCCAGTACTTCTGATACCGTTTCGCCCTATTTCAGCGGTGTTATCTATGGTTACGCAGGTTCTACTGCCGAGACTATCGCTAAGAAGAATAACCTGAACTTCGCTGTATTTGGCGATATTCCCGTTATAACCACAACTTCCACAACTACTTCTACTACCACAACAACTACCACCACTACTTCCACCACCTCTACAACTTCCACAACAACTACCACCACTACATCTACAGAGCCTACTACAACTACCACAACTGAACCGGTAGGCGTTCACGCAGTCGATGCAGTACTTTCACTGAATATCAAGACTATATGCAACAAGACTACATATGAATACGGCGAGGAACTCGACCTGACAGGCGGTACTTTCGACGTTTCCGCTGACGTTACTTTCAGCGACGGCTCGAAGGAGTCTTTCAGTGAAGCAGGTCTTTCCATGACTGAGCCTGTAAGATACGCCGGAAAGGACGACTGCATCAAGATAACCGTTGATTCCTCCGATTTCGACCCGGAAATTACAGGCGGTCATGCTATCATACTCACTATCGAGTGCGCAGGAAAGTCCGCTACTCAGCGCTTCTATGTAGGCGTAAACCAGCAGACCACTACCTCCACTACAACTACCACCGAGACTACAACTTCTACCGAGACTACCACCACTACAGTTCATGTGGACAATGCTGACATTAATATCAATGTATCCGCTCTGCCCACTAAGACCGTTTACGAGTATGGCGAGCCTATCGACCTGGACGGCGGTTACTACACAGTTTCTATCAATTATAACTTCACAGACGGTTCTGTTGTACCTTACACAACAGACCTCCTGCCGATGACAGACAGTGCAAGAACAGGCGGTATCAACGGCGATATGCTGGTTTCTGTTGATACTTCCGCTTACGCTCCCTACAGACCCGGCTCTTACCCCATTATCATCACAGTAAACTGCGACGGCGGTACTAAAACAGAAGTTTTCTACGTTGAGGTAAAGAGCAACGAGACTACTTCCACAACAACTACCACCGAGGAAACTACCACCACTACTACCACAACTACCACCGTTCCTGTATATCTGGAGGACGTAACTGTTGGTATCGGCGGTAAGATCCCCACTAAGACCGTTTACGAAGTAGGCGAGCCTCTTGACCTTACCGGCGGCAGCGTTTCAGTTAACCTGACTTACCGCTACAGCGACGGCAGCACTAAGAATATCGACGCTGATTTTGATACTTCATCTCAGATACCTTCTTATGTTGGTATCAACAACGAGTTCAAGGTAGACCTTGATACTTCCGCTTATAATGCAAACATTCCCGGCACTTATACTATCGTGGCTACTGTTTCCGGTTCCGGAAAGAGCGAGTCCATTTCCTACGATGTTCAGGTAAAAGAGCCTGTGACTACAACTTCTTCCACTACCACCACAACTACTACTTCCACTACAACTACAACCACTACTACAGAAGTTTACCTTGATGAAATGCAGCTTGAAGTAGAGATATCAAATATGCCTACCAAGACTGTATACGAGTACGGCGAGCCCCTCGACCTCAGCGGCGGTACTTATGATGTTACTGCTTTCTACGCTTTCAGCGACAGCACTACCGACCACTTCGAGGGTCTTGACTGGCTCATGACTGACAGCACAAGAATCGGCGGACGTTCAGGCGATATCATCGTTACTGTTGATTCCTCCGATTTTGACAGCGAAAAGCCCGGTACTCACACTATCTACATTACTGCCAAGTCCGGCAGCTACGTTAAGACTGCTTCCTTTGAACTGACTGTAAATGAGGAAGTTACAACAACTTCAACTACCACAACGACCACTACCACAACCACAACTTCTACAACTACAACCACTACTACAAGCGTTTACCTGGAAAACGTTGATATTATTTTCAGTGTCCACCAGCCTA